>JAUHYS010000225.1 GCA_030426445.1 bacterium | reverse complement strand
AATGTACTCACTATTGATTGGTTCATTTCTGTTTGTTCCAATTGCCTTCTTTTTAATTAACGAATTGAAGTGGGGAATAGAAAGTGTTGTTATTGCATCTATATTGGCTAATTTCTATTCGCCTATTATTGCACCACTTCAATATTATAAAATTATTAATAATAAAGCTTATGGGATTTGGAATAAGTAGGAAATACATTTTATATTTTATAAAACTTAATTCAAGGATATCATTATGGCCCGTGTCACTGTTGAAGACTGTTTAAGAAAAGTCCCCAATCGCTTTGCTCTAGTTCATTTAGCTGCTAAACGAGTCCGGCAAATCCATCGAGGAAGTCGCTTACTTGTACAAAGCAAAAATAAAGAAGTTGTCAGTGCTTTAAGAGAAATCGCAGCAGATAAGGTCCAAGCCGAAGCAAATAGCTTGCCTCAAAAAATATAAGCCCTTGTTAAAACACAAATCTTCTCTACAATTTAATTCATGCAAACCACCCTTGTTGAAACTGATCTCAAATCACTTACTTTACTCCAAAGAGGTAAGGTAAGAGATATTTACGATTTGGGTGATGCTTTGTTAATGGTTGCTACAGACCGTATTTCTGCTTTTGACTATATTCTCCCCTCTCCCATTCCTCAAAAAGGCAGCATTCTTACACAAATTTCCCGTTTTTGGATGCAGCGTTTTCAACAACTCATTCCAAACCATTTACTCAATCAAGAACTGGCTTCCTATATTTTGGACCGCAACGAGTTAGCTTTGCTACAAGGCCGTGCTGAAATTGTTCGAAAAGCTGAGCCCCTCCCTGTCGAAATGATTGTTCGAGGTTATTTGGCGGGAAGCGGTTTTAAAGAATATCAAAAAACTGGAATGGTAAGCAATGTTCCTTTGGCACCGGGGTTACAAATGGCAGAAAAACTTTCCGAACCTATTTTTACTCCTTCCACCAAAGCGAGTGAAGGTCAACACGACGAAAATATTTCCTTTAAAAAAATGGAAGAACTCATTGGAAAAACCCTTGCTCAACAATGTCGTTCGATTTGCTTACAACTCTATCAAGAAGCCGCTGAGTATGCAGAAACAAGAGGGGTTATTATTGCCGATACCAAATTTGAATTAGGCCTTTACCAAGGTCAACTTTTGTTGATAGACGAAGTCTTAACACCTGACTCCTCTCGTTTTTGGCCAAGAGAGCAATACCAAATGGGAATCTCTCCTCTTAGCTTTGATAAACAGTTTGTTCGAGATTACTTGCTTTCTACAGACTGGGACAGAAATTCCCCTCCCCCTCATCTCCCTGAACAAATTGTTCAAAAAACTGCCGAAAAATATCAAGAAGTATTAAAAATTTTAACCGACTCAAGCATTTAAACCTGAGTTTCTTTAGTAAGTTCTTTAAAAGTTTTGCCGTCGTAGTAAAAAATCTTTTCCCTGTCTTCGACTCGCGTTTCTAATGCAACGGGGCGTTTCCAAAGAATAAAGAGATTTTTAAGACACTCTTGAGCGTAATCTATACGCAAATCCATGCCATCATTACGGTGAACTAAATAAAGCTCTCCACGGTTTTGATAATTTGCATTGGTAATTTGTAGAAAAGGTTGACCCCGATTGGTTAAACTCGCCAAGAGTTGCTTTTTAATTTTTTTGAATTCGCGACTCGCAATTTCATAATGTTTCTTAGCTTCGTCATAGGCAAACACAAAAAAATTATTTTCACGACAAAAGTCCTCAGTCAAAAAAGTATCCATAAAAGTCAAATCACAATAGACCCTACGCACTTCAAATATTTTTTCGCGCCCAAGACCTAAACCCTTATCCCACTTTTTCTTTACTACCATGTCATCACAGTCATCGAAGTCCTTGCCAAATTTACCTTTATTCCAACGTTCTTCAATGTCACGAAATAGTTCGATACCAATTTTATAGGGATTCAGACGACCTGGACTCATCGCAAGCGTACCCGAATGATGATCAGCATAATCAATAAACTCACTGGGCTTAAGTGCGCGTTCGGTCATGATTTTAGAATGCCAATAAGAAGCCCACCCTTCATTCATGATTTTGGTCTGCATCTGTGGCAAAAAATAATAAGCCTCTTCACGAATAATCGAAAGAATACTGCGTTGCCACTTTTCTAATGGGGCATGCTCAATTAAAAAAAATAAAATGTCATTTTCAGGATTGATGGGAAAGTTTTTTTGCTTGGCTTCTTCTGCTTTTATTTTTTCGGCTTGGGCCTCTAAAAATTCTTTGGGGTTTATATAACGGTCCATATAGGACTTCTGACTCTTTAATTTTTTAACTTGAATCGGTGGGGCCTCTCCATTGGTGATTTCATCTTCTACTTTTGCTTCCCTCCTTAAAAAAGGAGCATGCGTATCAATAAGGTTTTCTAGTGAAAGACAAATATCGATGAAATTTTCTATAGTATCCCAACCATAACGATCAATGTATTTTTTAATCTTGGTTTTATGGTTAGCCATTTCATCCATCATCTTGCGATTGGTATGACTGAAATAAAAATTATTTTTAAAGAAATCTGAATGCCCATATACATGCGCCATCACCATTTTTTGATCCATCGTGGTGTTCGAATGTAATAAATAAGCATAACTTGGATTATTATTGATCACCATTTCATAAATTTTAGAAAGCCCATAAGCATAAGATTTAGAAAGTTGCTCATACTCCATTCCAAAACGCCAATGCGGATAACGATTGGGAAACCCGCCATAAGCGGCGACCATATTAATTTGGTTCCAATCAAGCATTTCAAAGATCACAGGAAAATAATCCAAACCGTATTCTTTGGCATAGGATTCTGCTTGTTGACGGATTTCTTCTAATTCTGGTGTCAATTGAGTCGACATGAAATCTAATGTCCCTTTCCTAAAAAGTCTTTAATCGAATCGAGTATTTTTTCTTTGTTTTCGATACGCGAGGTAATCAGACGATCTTCTTTAGATTGAAAGCGATTTTCTAAATCACGAATAAACTGACCACTTCCATATTCGCTCTCCACCTGACCATAACAAAACATATTGAGTAGGGGTAGCATCTGTTCACTAAGTAAAGACATGCAAAGCTGCGTATCTTTACCCGACCAATTGTCGCCATCACTAAAATGAAAGGCATAAATATTCCATGCGGAGGGATCATAATCCGTATCAATAATTTCCAAACATAATTTATAAGCCGAAGAGATAATCGTACCCCCGGATTCTCGGGTGGTAAAAAAAGTTTCTGAATCGACTTCTTTAGCTACCGCATCATGAATAATAAAACGGCGATCAATGCCATCGTATTGTTTACGCAACCATGCATCAATCCAGAAAGATTCTAAACGGACTAATTCTTTTTGCTCTTGCCCCATAGAACCACTGACATCCATCATATAAATAATGACTGCATTGGTTTCTGGCAAAATTTGTTCTTTCCAAGAACGATAACGGCGATCATCTCGGTTGGGGATGATAATTGGGTTTTTTTGACTGTATTGACCCATCATCACTTGACGCTTGAGAGCTTGTTTATAGGTGCGTTTACGGTGAATAAGAGAATCGGGCCCTGTAGGACGAATACCCGAATATTTATATTTGACTGTAGTGATATTGTCTTTGTCCTTGGGTTGAATATTAGGCAACTCAAGTTCTTCTCCCAAAAGATCCGCTAATTCATCCAAAGAAATATCGACTTCTAAAATTGATGATCGATTCCCCTTATTTGCCGGATCAGGAGTACGCTAAACTCTTATATCAAAAATCCAATCTTCCGGCTTTCGCCCAATTAAAAAAAAGACTGACAG
>JAUHYS010000224.1 GCA_030426445.1 bacterium | reverse complement strand
ATCAATCGCCGGAAAAACAACAAAGAGAAACTCAAAATCTTGCTGAATAGCATGGAGCATCTTTTTTAATGCAGCTCGGTCGACTAAGTCCCAACGATCGGTAAGATGTGCATAATACCAATACCAAAGACGCATATGTGAAGATATATTGCCTTTTGAAGGCACTCCACGGTTGAATGAACTAAAAATATTAAAAGATTTAGAAAATATTTCAAAAAGAGTTTTATGCTGAGAGTTCATGTCTTTGTTCATCAAAAAGCTCTCAAAACCGATATAACTTCGATAACGCTTTAACGAAAAAGTCTTCTTTGCATAATGATCTTTATCGAACCAACGGATTCCAGGAACATTACAGGTACCTGGATAACAGCCTGTGATAAACGGCATGTAAGCAGGGCCTGTTGTAGAAGGAAAAACACTGGTTGCTTTAGCAAAATTTCCCTCTGTTAAAAAAAGGTCTTCAAAATGAGGTAAGAGTTTTTGGTCTAAAAGTTCAGCAAAGATATCGTAACGAGCACCATCCGCTAAAATAATAATAAAACGTTTTTTTGCTTTCATAGGTGTAGTTTTAACTTTGCTTATTTTTTAGTTCGTTGAGTTTCTCGGTCATTCTACTCACAAGTTCTGTATAACCATGTTTTATTATAATATTATTGAATTGAAATTTATAATTTTGCACTAAGGATGCGCCATCTACAATAATATCGTAGGCTTTCCAGTCTCCCCCTTCTTTTTTTAATTTGTATTCAATTTCAACTGTAATATTTTTCTTGGGAACCGTGACAAGTGTTTTTGTTGTCGCCGAACTTTTATTATTTGCGTAAGTATCTCCTAAATAGCGCACAACATAATTTTCGCCACGCGTTTTACTTTGTTCTTTAGAAAAGATCGCTTTTGTTTCTAATAACGAAGTCATTAAGTTAACAAAGTGACTTCGTTGGCCTTCGTTAATCCCTTTCCAATGTCGGTCTAATGCCAATTGACTTAACAAGCGAATATTAAAAGTCCCTCGCAAAATTTCACTTTTGATTTTTCTGTTTTCGGCTTCCTCAGCAGAAGTTAAATCTTTATCTGTTTTATAAGCTTCCATCTTTTTTTCGATTTGTTGAATGGCATAAGTCGGTGTTCCTGGAGGTGCATTGATTTGCCCTTCTCCTTGCAGCATCTGTGCATTGGGGTCGGTTTTGGATTTGACAGCGGCTTGACTCAAAGAACTTATAGAAAGGAAAAAGATACAAAAGAAAAATAATACCCGATCATGTAATATGTTTTTTTTCATAAGCTACCTAACTCATTCTTTTATACAATAGAGTGCAAATTAATAAATGTTTTTTATTTAGTTCAACACACCTTTTTGACTAACCCCGCCCTGCCATCCTAAATGCAGCATGTAGGGGCGAAAAACCTTTCCCCCCGACTCAATAAAACAAAACGCTTCAGCTTAAAGAAAGGTTTTTAGAAAAAATTGGCGCTACTTTAACATTAAAAAATTAATCTTTGACCGAAACCCCACCCATTTTTTCCACTAAAGTGGCCACAGCCGAATTATAACTAAATACCGCTTCTAAATAACGTCCTCTGGACAGCATATAAGTTTGCAAGGCATCCGAGTAGTCTTTTTCGTTGCCAACGCCTAACTCCTGAGAGCTTTTGGTAATAAAAACAAACTGTCGTGCAGTTTTAAGGGCCATCTTAGAGTTTTTAACATTTTTTTCGCCTTGCTGTACACTTAAATAGGCCTCTTTAAGATCTAATTCCAGGCCTTCATCGGCAGCTTGTTTTTCCATCGCCACTTTAAAATACTCTGCACGCGCTTGGCGCGTTTTTGCAATATAAGTTTTAGGGCCGATTTCCCCCTTCACGCGCACACCTAAAAAAGCACGGGTATAATTAAAGGGGTCATTAAAATCATCATCAAAGGCAATATTTTCGACTTCGTTGGTAGTCCGACCAAATTCAAAGCCGGCCCCGACTCCAATATCCGGAGCGGCTTTGCGTTTTTCTAGTCGATACTGTAAGGCCTTAGCCTGCAAACCCATATCGACTAAGCGCGATTTTGGACGAAACTTTTTTGCGATATGATTGTAATATTCGAAATCTTTGAGTTCAAAATCAACCGGCTTCAGGTGTCGATCGTTTAATTCAAAATTTGTACCCGGCCTTAAACCCATCATGATGCGCAAGCCTTCCATGGCAAGGTAGCCTTTTTTTTCAACTTCGGAGAGGCGGCTTAAGACCTCATAGCGATAGAGCTTCATGCGAACCACTTCAACCGGATTGCCTTGAGGGTCTTCGGAGCGCCTTTCGATTTCTTTCTCTAATTGATTGTCCGCATCTTGAAGCAATTCCTTCAGATCCTTGGCAAGTAAAATTCCAAAATAAAGCTTTTTAACTTTGGATAGCACTTCATTTTTTTTCTGAACCTGTTTTTCTTTTTCTGCGCTAATACCTACTTTGGCTAAATCCTGAGCTAAACTAAGTTTTCCAAAAGTAAAAACAGGAATCGCCATGGTAATACTGCCGCGTTGTAAATAAGTAATATCGCCATCAAAGAAACTCCCAATGGCACGATCCGCGTCTCGAGGGGCGGGCGCAGCATCAAACTTATATTCAAAGGTAGGGGAACCCCGTGGTTGGGCTTCTTTGAGCTTCCACTCCATATTTTCGATGGCATAATCGGTTGCTTTGACTTCTTTATTATTGAGAACTGCCATTTTGAGACAATCCTCTAAATTAAGCAGTAATTTATCTCCTGAAGGCTGTGCATCAAAAATCTCGTTATCAGTATCACGTACAAAGCGTTCGACAGCCTCGTCGTCGTCTTCTAAATTGCTTTCTTGCCCAGAATCTTGAGAATCCGAGGGGTTCGAATTTTCAATTTCCATTTTGATGTCTTGAGAAGATTTAGGAATAGACTCATTTTCTTGGGCCTTGATTATTGAGGGGAAACACAACAAACCAATCAAGGAAACTAATTTAAGACAGAAAGCAAAATAAGGTGTTTTTCTTTCAAATTTAACCGAAGCACTTTTCATGCCCTTGCTTTTAGCTCAGGGACGAAGAGAAAAACAATCTTTTTGATGAGTTCTTTTATCATCATACTCCTGCGACTGCACTCGACTGGGACGTAAGGGCAAAGTAAAAAAGAAGGCCGAGCCAAAACCTGGCTTAGAGTTAACCCAGATGCGTCCACCGTGTAATTCGATAATTTTTCTTGCCAAGGCCAAACCCAAGCCAGCACCACCAAACTCGCGGGTTAGCTGGGAGTCGGCCTGACGAAATTCTTCAAAAATGATTTCTTGATCACTTTCTTTGATACCAATGCCATTATCAGCAACACAGACTTCGACCACCTCACCCGATTTACGCGAACTAATACCAATGCGGCCCTTGGCTTGAGAACTCATAAATTTGACTGCATTTTCTAAAAGAACGCGTAAAACTTGTCTGATTTGACTGGGGTCACCGTAGACAAAAAGCCTATCTTCGTAATCACGGTCAAAATGAACGCCTTTTTCTTGGAGCTGTGGGGCCATTTCCTCTTCAACTTCCTGAAATAATCCGCATAAATCAATGCGTTTGACTTCTATGCAGTTGAGCTGACTTTGGTATCGAGTCAGGTCTAATATTTGATTGACCAGATCACTTAGCTCTTCTCCTGCAGAACGCAGCATCGTTAAATAGCGTTTTTGATCATCGCTTAAGCGACTGGCCTCATTGGACTCTAACAAAACTTGAGTCAACCCCATGATTCCATGAACTGGCGTAGAAAGTTCGTGGCTGACGGTTTGAACAAATTGAGTTTTTAAATCAGC
>JAUHYS010000007.1 GCA_030426445.1 bacterium | reverse complement strand
ATTGGGCATCAGCCAAAAGCGAGAAGAAGTCCTCAAGTTTGCAGAAAGCGCTAAGGTGGATTTAGAATGTCCCGCTGCCTTGGCTGCAGATTTAAAAGCTGCTGCGAATGGGTAGGCTTCAATTTAAGCGACTATTCATCAATCTTAGAAAGAACCTCTTCAATACGATCTATTCCCTTTTGAATATTTTCCATACTGGTCGCGTAGGAAAGCCGCATGAACCCGGGAGCTCCAAAGCCACTGCCAGCAACGCAGGCGACTTTGGCTTCATCCAGTAAGAAATCACAAAAGTCGAGATCCGTTTCTAATTTTTTATTTTGAAAAGTTTTTCCTAAATAAGACGAGATATTAGGAAACACATAAAAAGCGCCTTGCGGTTTAAAACATTGGATGCCTGCAATGGCATTGAGGCGTTCTACGATATAGTTGCGCCGTTCACAAAAGGCCGCCACCCATTCCTTTAAAAAATCTTGCGAGCCGTTGTAGGCTTCGACACAAGCCCATTGGGTGGGAGTAGAAATATTGGAAGTGACTTGGCCTTGTAGTTTAGACATGGCAGCAATGATTTCCTTGGGGCCCGCGGTAAAGCCCATTCTCCAGCCGGTCATCGAATAAACCTTGCTGGCTCCATTAACAATAATAGTGAGATTTTTGATATCGTTGTTCAGTGAAGCCATGGAGCAAAACTCAAAACCATCATAAACAATCTTCTCGTAGATTTCGTCGGAGATGCAAAGGATTTGTTTGTCAACTAAAATGTTTGCCAGGGCCTCCAGCTCCTCGCGGGTATAGGCCGTGCCGGTTGGGTTAGAGGGGGAGTTTAAAATAAAGGCCTTGGTTTTTGGAGTGATGGCTTGGCTTAATTCCTCTGGAGTGATTTTAAAAAGATTCTTCTCTTGGGTGTTAACAATAACGGGTTTAGCATCGTTGAGCAAAACTTGGTCGGGGTAGCTAACCCAATAAGGAGCGGGGATAATCACCTCATCACCCGATTCGAAAAGCACTTGAGCGATATTATAGAGTGAATGCTTGCCACCACAGCTGGTTAAAATTTGTTCGCGGCTATACTCTAATTGATTATCTCTTTTTAGTTTTTCAATAATCGCGTCTTTGAGCTCATTGACTCCGCCAACCGGAGTGTATTTTGTTTTACCTGATTTGAGTGAATCAATGGCAGCTTTTTTAATGTGCTCAGGGGTGTCAAAGTCAGGTTCGCCAGCGCCAAAACCAATGACATCAACTCCTAGAGCCTTGAGAGCTTTGGCTTTAGCCGTTATAGCCAGGGTGGGGGAGGCTTGAATGCGTTGAATCCGTTGAGTCAATTTAGTCATTTTTTGTGTTTCTCCTGAATTTTTTGATAGATGCTTTCTGCAATCTGTGGGTGGACCATATTTTCACATGCTCCCCCAAAATAAGCGATTTCTTTAATTAAAGTGGAAGAAATATGAGAGAGGCGATTTTCTGTCATTAAAAAAATTGTTTCAAGCTCGGGAAAGAGGTTTTTATTGGTAAAGGACATTTGGAGTTCGTACTCATAATCCGCGACAGTACGCAAGCCCCTTAAAATGACTTTTGCTTTCTTTTTTTTTGCATAGTTGACGAGTAAGCCATGAAAATGGTCGATTTCGACACTTTTGCTGCCCTTATAAATTTTTTTAAGCAGGCCAACCCTTTCTTCGAAGGTAAAAAGGGCCTGCTTGGAAGTATTTTCGGCCACGGCAATGATGACCTTTTTAAAAATTTTAAGTGCTCTTTCAACAATGTTGAAATGCCCAAGGGTAGGGGGGTCAAATGAGCCTGGATAAATTGCAATGGTTCTTTTCATAATGGATTATATTTTATAAATTAATTTTCTGTTTTTTTAAAAAACTGACTAAGGTTTGCCCATATTTACGTTGATCAGTGAGGCAAAGTCCACTTAAAAAAGTGGGTTCTTCTCGGGGAGAGTGTTCAGAAATGACTTGAGAGTCTTGGTTTAATAGCTTGTTTTTGGTGATTTTCTTTAAAGAAAGATCAATATGATTTTTATCATAGGGGGGGTCCAAAAAAATTAAATCAAAACTCTTTTGTTTTTTACCCAAAAATTCAATGGCTTCGCTTACAGGCTTTTTAAGAATATAACATTGGTCCAGCAAGTTGAGTTTTTTGAGATTGTCAAAAAGTAGACTCAGCGCATGCCGGTCATTATCGACAAAAGTTACGGATTGCGCCCCTCGTGACAGGGCCTCAATGCCCACACTCCCGGTTCCGGCAAATAAGTCCAAGACTTGAGTATTTTGTATGTCTCCTAAAATATCAAAAATCGATTTGCGTACTTTAGCCGCAGCAGGGCGAATGGAGAGTTGTTTGGGTCCTTTAAGACGGTGCCCTTTAAATTTTCCTGCAATGACTTTCATGAAGAGCAAATATTAAATTTTGTGTATGAGTTGATCCGAATTAGGGAGGCTGATGAGGTTGAAAACCATACTTAGCATAAAGAGTGTAAAAGCAATGACAAGACTGGCTATGCTGCAAATGAGTCCACCCAGGGCAAAGCCCTTACTTTGTGTTGGAATGGTTCCTTTTTTGATCATGCTTAAAGAAAGGATTCCACAGATGATGCCTGGGATAGAAAAAACAGTGGTCACAGGAAGGCAAAAACAGCAAGAGATTAAACTGAGTAGCGATACAATTCCAAGAATTAAGGTGATAATGGGTAGTGTTGGACTGCCTTGGGTGGTGGAGTTATTTTGATTATTGGGTAAGGCCATAAAAGATTTTCTTTATCTTGAATAAATTTAATTAAAGAGTGCTTGTGTTTTCAGCTGCAGCGGCAATAATAATCAGTACAACATACAAAGCAAAAAATAGAGTCATTAATAAAGTAATTAGAAAACTACTTAAGCTGGTTGCCAAACCCGCAATGGCCATGCCTTTATTATTGGGATTTTCTTGACCCAGTTTGATTTTTTTGAGGACTTTTAGGCTTAAGACGATGCTTGTAATGGCACAGCCTATAGATAAGACAATCCCGCAAGCTCCACAACCACAATAGATGACCCAACTCATGATGCCAAACACTAAAGCAAGAATACTTTGGGTTTGATCGTTTTGTTGTGGAGTGGGTTGAATTAAACCGGGTGCATGTTGCATGGGAGGAGTCATAATTACTTTCGCTTTTTTAATAATTGGATGTCAGTTACTTCGATTAGTTTAATGTTTTAAAATGCATGACTCAAGTGATTTTTAAGCTTAATTTTTCTAAAAATCACTTTGATAAAATAAAAAAGCCCTTGTGTTATATCAATCACAAGGGCTTTTTTAAGGAAAATATTTTACTAGCTAATAAAGGTTAAGCGTAAAAATTGCTCAAAAGTATCATAGCTGGGAGGAGTGTACGTAGGTGTAGAATACATATCGGCTAGGGCTCCCGTGAGGAAAAGAATCAACATAATAATACCGGAAATAATGGATAGGATGATGCTGATCAGTCCAATAATAAAACCGGCTTTGGCCATACCTTGATTAGAGGGGTCTGAAGTCCCCGCTTTAATGGCATTAAGTTCTTTTTTACCTAAAATCACCCCTGGAATAGCAGTCCAAATACCACAACAACATACTATGCTAGCAATGGATAGAATAAGTGACCACATGGCCTTGGTTTTATTCACTGGGGCTTCTCCGCCAGGAGGAGGGGGTGGCATGGTTTGGCCCATTGGCTGTTGAGGTGCTGTCATAATATTACTCCTATCTTAAAAAAATAAGTATGTGACTTAAGTAGCGTGCCGATAAATCTGAACACACCAGGTTAATATAAAAAATCCAAACCCTACATAAATGAAACTGAGGTAGTGTCCACTAAAAAATTTTCGTAGGGGAGTCTTTTTGCCAAAGAACTCTAACAGAGAGAGTAAAGATAGAAAAGCAAATAATCCAAATAAGATAGGGCCGAAAGGGTTAGCTGAAAAGGCCTCTGTCAGTTGTAAGTGGGCCAGGTGACTAAAGCTGGTTGTCAGGCCGCATCCTGGGCAAATCCAGCCAGTGAGATAATGAAAAAAACAAGGCGGTAGACCCAACTGTTGATGGGTGCCAATTCCAGAGGGATCAGGAGTCAGCCATAAAGCAATAGAAAAAACACCTAAAAATAAAATCGGGAGAATCAGCCACCCGATGGACTTTATGGAGATATTTCGGCTTATGTTGTTCGTTTTATTAAGAATATTTTGCTGCATGGTTTATCATTGTTACTTTATATCTAAAATTTATTTTTTTGGGTTCGGGCTTGACTTAAGAATATAAAAAAAATATCTCTTTTTGACAACTTAAAACCCTTATTCTGCGTAGGGTTATTAGTATTAGGAGTTTTTACAATATGAAAAAAAGTTTATCCACCCCGATTTTTTCACTTTTGATGTTCAGCTTTGTATTTTTGTTCACTTTACAAGCTAACGCAAAAACGATTTATGAACAAAATAATAACCCTGCAAACTATGTAAAATTACAAAAGAACCCTGATGCCGAGAGCTCAAATCACCCTTATTCATTTAATAATGAGGTCATGGCAGACCTGTTAAGAAGTGTTCGCTATAGTCGCAAGGCCTTATTTAGTGATAATATTAAGACCCAATTTGTTTTTGAAGAGGAAACGGTTCAAAAGTATACTCCTTATTTAATCGAGGCCTTTCAAAAAGCCTCTCCCGAAGAAGCGGTTTTTCTTTCGGTGGCTCAATCCAGACCCTATGCTATTTTGCGTAATGACCGTTTGACTCAAGTGCGTTTGTGGGTTGAGTCCGATGGCCTACATATGAATTTTGTCAAAACCGAGGCTAAGCTCCATGGAGATTACAAATCCAAAACAACAGGAAAAAAGCTCATACGTAACGCTAAAGGGTTAAGAGTTTCTCTCGAAACCCAAGAGGGTCAGCAATTTGCTTTGGATTCCGCTCAAGAAATTATCTTTAATCTCAATACGGATTGGCAAGCTGTGGTGACTCGCCTGGATGAGGAAGAAGAAGCCAAAGAAGCCGCCAAAGATACCCGAAAAAACCGTCGTAAAAAGTCTGATCCAAATGTGGCTCCAGCCCCGGCCCCAAGAGTGAGTCCCGAAGAACAAAAAAATGCTGAGTCCCGTTTGACTGAGCTGAAGCGCTTAAAAGATAAAGGACTGATCAGCGATGAGGACTACAACCGCAAAAAAGCCGAGATATTAGAGAATTTGTAGTTTCTGGTTCTGCATGAAAATACTATGGACTTTGTTAAAAGTGAACTGTAGTAAAGTGGCATCTTGACAAAATAGTTAAAAGTAATTACATTGTAAATACCATGAAAACATCTATTATAAAAATAGGTAATTCAAAAGGAATTCGTATTCCTAAACTTATGCTAGAGCAATGTGGTTTTAAAGAAGAGGTTTGTTTGGAAGTACGCAATCAGAAGTTAGTTATTCGCTCTGTGTCTAAACCTCGCCAAAATTGGGATGAAGCCTTTCAGCAAATGGCAGCAACAAAAGAAGATATTTTGTTAGAGATGCCGTCTTCTGATTGGGATAGAGACGAATGGCATTGGTAGTTAAACGTTTTGACATTTTTCTAATTAGTTTAGACCCTACCCGAGGTAGAGAAATTAAAAAAACTAGACCTTGTTTAATTATATCACCAGATGAAATGAATGATCACATTTCTACAGTTATCGTTGCGCCGATGACAACGAAAAGCCGCTCTTATCCAACTCGGGTGAATTGCCGTTTTGATAGGAAACAGGGGCAAATTGTTTTAGATCAAATCAGAGCAGTCGATAAAATACGCTTAGTAAAAAAAATGGGTTGCTTGCCTTTGACAACATCCGAGAAAGTATTAAGTGTATTGCAGGAAATGTTTGCTTGAGTTTTATTAAGCAATCTCTAGTATCTTAGGACAACGCGATAAGACCTCACAGCCTGACTTCGTGACATACACGACGTCTTCTAAACGTACGCCGCCACTTTTCAGATAATACAGCCCTGGTTCAATCGTAATGACGTGACCTTCCTTAAGTATGTGTTTGGTTTTCGAAACACGAGGTTCTTCGTGGATGTCCAAACCCAGTCCATGTCCGGTGCCATGGAAAAAACCCTGCATGCGACCGTCTTGTGTGCCTGTGGGGTAGCCGTTTTTAATAAAGTATTGATTAATCCACTCATGGATATCGTAACCATCCACACCTGCCTTGACCATTTTGATGCCCGTTTCTTGAGCTTTTTTAACGGTATGCCATTGGTGGTGAAAACGGTCGCTGGCCTTGCCTTTAACCACAGTTCGCGTCATATCTCCAAAATATTGCGTGTCCATAGATTTAGGAAACACATCCATAATAATCGGCTGGTGAGCCTTGAGGGGGCCTGAGCCTTCACAGTGTGGGTCGACGCTTTGCTTACCACCTGCTGTAATTGTGTGCTTGCCTATGCAGTTGTTTTTCATCAGGCTTAGATTAATCACTTGTCTTAAGGCTTCGCTGGTAAGGGGCTTGCCGCGATAGAGGATTTTATTGCCCTTAATTTTGGAAGCTTTTAAAACCGCATAAGCTTCCTGTATGGCAATAGAGGTAAACTTAAGTGTCTTTTTAATGGCGTTTTTTTCTGCAGTGGTTTTGATGAGGCGCTCTTCAAAAAAAGGGTCCTTTTTTATCTTTACGGATACCTTTCTTTTTTTTAGACCCTCTGCATAAGCAATAGGAAAACTTTCGGGTACCCATAGCTCCTGGGACTTTATTTTTTTGAGAAAATGCACCACCATATCGAGGGTGGTTTTATTTCGCCCACGAGCTTGGGGCGTCTGATTAAAAAGTTCGGTAAAGCTGAGCACTTGATCCACGTGGGCTTCTTGGCGTCCTCGGTCAACTTCTAGGTCATTAAGGATAAGGTATTTTTTCTTTTTATGTTGAATGAAAATAATCGGGTCGGGAGCCAAAAAATGAGTGGCCCAATAGACATTGGCGTCTTGTTCCGAGGCCGCAATAATAAGAAAAGTTGAGTTGGGGTTGGCTTGTTTTATTTTTTTTGAGAGGGCTTTATTCATGAGTTTCTTTCATTAAAGATATTTTTTTTATGGAGTAATTTTTTAATCATAATGAAGAAAGTATAACTTGTAAAGAAATCCAGTTATGAAATCATTTCATTTTAAATTGATCATCATGCTCTTTTTAATGACGCTTTGTCTAAATTTATCTTTGCAAGCTCAAGTGTGGAGTGACTTGCGTAGCAAAGCGGCTCCGGAGAGTTTTTTTTGGATACAAGGGTTTTCCGAAATGCCCAAAGTAAAATGGTCTGAGGAAGTTTGGGTATCCTGGTATGGAAGACGTTTTCATGGCCGGAGAACCGCCAATGGAGAACGCTATAATCAGCACGCCATGACTTGTGCTTCACGGACTTTAGCTTTTGGCACCATATTAGAGGTCAAAAATGTCGATAATGGAAAGGTAGTGAGACTCCGGGTGAATGACCGCGGCCCTTATCATCGCAGGAGAGTTTTAGACCTTTCTAAAGCAGCGGCTAAAAAATTAGGCTTTGTGAAACGCGGGGTCACCAAAGTGGTTTATCGGATTGTCGAATTGCCGGAGTAAAAACTATGGCTTGTTTTTATTTTGTAGGAGTTCATCAAGGTAGAACTTTCCATCTGGGGCTGAGAGTGAAATTTTTCCGTCGGGTATTTCTGTCATTATTTGAGCGCTTGAGACGACTTTCTTATTAGCGACCAGAGCGAGCTTTTTTCCAATGTTTTTTCGGCTAACTTCTTTAAACTTTTCTCTTCCTTGACGATTAAGGACAATATTTAGCTGAACTCCTGGACCTGTTTGATTGCGTTCAATAGAGACTTCTTTAAAGTACTTGTTTTTAATGAGAGCTTCCTTTGAAACTAAATATTGGGTTCCAGGTTCATACCCTGACATTTGAATAAACTCAGCATTAGAATGTTTATTCTCTTTTTTACTTTCTCTGATTTCCCATTGAATGCTATGGTCGAGCATTTGTTTAATGTCAGGTGTGTTTGCAGGAGGGGCTTGAAAAAAAGAAAGTAAAAATTGAAAGATAAGAATGGCCCAGCTTGTTGGTTCCGATACATAATCCATAGGAGTATTCCTTTACAAAAATAGCATTAAAGCATATGAATATATCCATTATTTGAATTGTAAAAATTATAAAAGATATTTTTTATAATTAGTTTTCTTAAAAGAATAAAAACTTTCAAATATACAAAAAGGGTTTTGGTCGCCTGAACGCAATGCTACCAAAAAATGAAAAACTTTCCCTTTAAAATGGGGCTTTTTTTAAAAAACACAAAAAATTTTTATTAAAAAAAATGAATCTTCATTCATAAAAAAGCAATTAATCTATGACAGCACAAATCATCGATGGAAAAGCCATCAGCGAAAAAATCCGTGAGCAAATTAAACAAGAAGTTTCAGAGCTTTTTAAACTACATCAGATCCAACCTGGTTTGGCGGTAGTTTTAGTGGGTGAAGACCCGGCCAGCCAGATTTATGTGCGCAATAAAGCTAAGGCCTGTGAAAAAGTTGGCATTCAAAGCTTTCCCTATCACTTGCCTGCAGATACCTCTGCTGAGCAACTCAGTCATTTGCTACAAAATTTAAGTGTCGACCCACAGGTTCATGGTATTTTAGTGCAGCTTCCGCTTCCCAAACAGCTTAAAGATTTTGATGTCATGGCTGTGCTCAATCCAGATAAAGACGTCGATGGTTTGCACCCGATCAATTTAGGTAAATTGCTAACCGGCCAAAAGGGTTTTCGTTCTTGCACGCCCTTTGGTATGATCAAAATGCTCGAAGCAATGGATTACTCTCTCGAAGGCAAGCATGCTGTGGTCTTGGGCCGCAGTAATATCGTAGGTAAACCCATAGGGATGATGCTGTTAGAAAAAAATGCCACGGTGACCTATTGTCATTCTCGTACTCGAAATTTACCGGAGATCACCCAACAAGCCGATGTCTTGGTCGCCGCAGTGGGGATTCCACAGTTTGTTAAAGCTGACTGGATAAAAGAAAGTGCAGTGATTCTTGACGTAGGTATTAATCGTCTAGAGACAGGGAAATTAGTCGGCGATGTTGACTACGAAGCTTGTATACAAAAAGCTGCTTATATAACACCGGTGCCCGGTGGAGTCGGGCCCATGACAATTACGATGTTACTATGGAATACCCTAGAGGCCGCAAAAACTTCAGTTAAGGAAAGCCATTGAGCCGTTTAAAAAAAGCATTAGAACAATCGAGTTTTGTTATTACCTCTGAGATCGCGCCTCCCAAAGGTGTCGATATGTATGACTTTATCCAAAATGCGCAGATTATTAAAGAGAGAGTGATAGCCATTAATGTCACGGATAATCAAAGGTCCATGATGCGTTTATCTTCTCTTATAGCCTGTCATTTTTTATTAAAAGAGGGCATTGAGCCTATTTATCAATTAGCTTGTCGTGACCGTAACCGTTTAGCATTGCAGTCCGATCTTTTGGGTGCGGCAGCTTTAAAAATAGAAAATGTGCTGCCGTTGACTGGAGACCCGGTTAAAAGTGGTGATCAAAAAGAAAGTAAAGCCGTTTTTGATCTGAACTCTGTTAAATTAATGGAATTGATTAAAAAACTTAATGCCGGTTTTGCTTATAATGATAAGCCATTAGCAGGAGCGACGGACTTTTTTGTAGGTGGAGCTGTTGATCCAAACCGCTTTGGCAGCGATGGTTTTAAGTTTAAGTTTGAACAAAAAATTGAACAAGGTGCGCGTTTTTTTCAATCTCAACCGGTCTATGATTTAACTCAAGTAGAAGCCTTTTATAAATACAGTCAGCAACTAAAAGTGAAGAGTCTTATCGGAGTGATTTTAATCAAAAGTGCGAAACAGGCTAAATTTTTAAATACTATTCCAGGGATTAAAATTCCGGAGAAAGTCATTGCTAAATTTGTCGATGCACCAGAGCCTTTACAAGTTGGTATTGACTATGCGGCTTGGGAGATCCAACAGCTTAAACCCATTTGTGATGGTGTTCATATTATGACAGTAGGGCGAGAAGATTTGGTGCCAGAAATATTAAATAGGGCAGGGCTATAGGTGACAAAAAAAACTCCTTTAAATGAGTGGCATAAAAGCCATGGGGCAAAAATGCTCGAGTTTGCTGGCTATGAGATGCCGATTTCTTATCAGGGTGTCGTTGCGGAACACCTCGCAGTTAGAAATCATTGCGGCCTTTTTGATGTTTCTCATATGGGGGAAATTTTCCTTTCGGGAAAGCACGCCGAAGAAAACTTGCAAGTGCTTACCTGCAATGACGTCTCCAAGCTAGAAAACGGCCAATGCCAATATTCGATATTACTCAATGAACGGGGTTATCCGGTCGATGACATCATTGTATACAAAATCGATAAAGAAAATTTTTTTCTTTGTGTGAACGCCGCTAATGTCAAAAAAGACTTTGACTGGATCTCTAAGCATCTACAAAAAAAAGTTCAGCTAGAAAATCAAAGTGATGCGATGGGTATGATTGCTTTGCAAGGTCCAAAAAGTTTGGAGCTTTTAAAGTCAACAGGAGAACCCTTTCCCAATTTAAAAAGATTTCACTGGGCCGAATGTACGCTTAATAGCATTCCTGTCAAACTTTCTAAGACGGGATATACGGGAGAGTTAGGCTTTGAGTTTTATGTTCCTAGCTCACAGACACTTGCTCTATGGGAGTGGTTGATGCAAACCGGTAAAAACTTTGGGTTAGTCCCGGTTGGTTTAGGGGCACGAGATACTTTGCGATTAGAAATGGGTTACGCGCTATATGGACATGAGCTTAGCTCTACGATTGACCCGATTGCGGCAGGTTTGGAGTGGGTGATTGCTTGGAATAAAAAATATTTTATCGGTAAAGAAGCCTTGCTTGAACATAAAGCAGCGACTTATTTGCGTGGTGTAACAGGAATGATTATGGAAGAGCCTGGTATTCCTCGAGAAGCTATGGAGCTTTACATTGATCATAAAGTTATCGGAAAAGTGCTGAGTGGAACCCAAAGCCCTGTACTAAAAAAAGGGATTGCCAGTGTGATTGTAGAAAAGGAATTTATTAAAAATCTAACGGTTGACGTTTTCGTTGACATTCGAGGAAAAATGAAGAAAGCAAGCCTGCATAACTTTCCCTTAATCTCAAAATCTTAGATTCAACAAAAGGAAAAATTTATGAATTATCCAGAAGGTTTAAAATATACTAACGAACACGAGTGGGTTAAATTAGAAGGAAATGTTGCTACTGTCGGCATTACGGATTATGCGCAAGATCAATTAGGAGACATCGTTTATTTAGAGTTGCCAGAAATGAATAAACAATATGAACAAGGTGAAACTTTTGGAGTGGTAGAGTCAACCAAATCCGTTAGCGATCTGTACATGCCTATTACAGGTAAGGTTACTGCTATTAATGAGCCTTTGATAGACGCCCCAGAAAAAATTAACGAAGATCCCTATGGTGAGGCTTGGATGATCAAAATTGAGCTAAGCAAACTTTCTCAATTAGAAACACTTCTCAATGCAAATGAATATCAAAACCAAGTTTCAAACTCATAATTTTAAATTCATTATTTAATTATTTAATGTGTACCATGCGTTACCTCCCTCACACACCAGAAGAAATTCAAAAAATGTGTCAGGACATTGATGTCCAAAATATTGATGAACTTTTTCAAGTAATTCCAGAAGCTCTTCAACTTAAACAGCTTTTGGATTTAGAGCCTCCTCTATGCGAGATTGATTTGCTCAAGCATATGCGTGAGCTTAATCACAAGAATAAAAACTTGTTACAAGTCGATGCTTTTTTGGGTGCAGGCGCTTATCATCATTATATTCCGGTGGCGGTGAATAGCCTGGTCAGTCGAGGAGAATTCTTAACAGCTTATACGCCTTATCAGCCCGAAATTTCTCAAGGGACCTTGCAGGCGATTTTCGAATTTCAGACCATGGTAGCTTCATTAACGGGTATGGAACTCGCTAATGCCAGCAATTACGACGGGGCTTCTGCCTTGGCAGAAGCAGCTCTCATGGCTTTGCGTGTGACTAAAAGAAAAAAAATTCTTTTAGCAAAATCCATTCACCCACAGTACCGTCATGTTTTAAAGACTTATTTGCTTCATCAGAATGTCGAAATTCAAGAGTTCGATTGGAGCGAAAACGGACGGGTGACTCCTGCATTAATAAAAGAGTATCTGGATGATCAGGTCGCGGCTGTCTGTATTCAATCCCCTAATTTTTTTGGCATCGTCGAAAACCTTTCACAACTGGAATCTCAGGTACATCAGGCAGGTGCCTTGCTCATTGGCTGTTTCAGTGAAGCTGTGAGTTTGGGCATGCTCAAATCCATGGGTGATCAGGGAGCAGACATTGTGGTGGGAGAAGGACAGTCCTTTGGTAACTCACTTAATTTGGGAGGTCCCTATATTGGTTTGTTTGCGACACGTGAAAAATTTGTAAGGCAGATGCCCGGACGTTTGGTTAGCGAAACCATCGACTCCGAAGGCAATCGTGGTTATGTGTTAGCTTTGGCCACCCGGGAGCAACATATCCGCCGTGAAAAGGCCACTAGTAACATCTGCACCAATCAAGGGCTATGTGCATTAACGACAGCGGTTTATCTTTCGTTAATGGGCCCTAAGGGTTTGGCAAGATTGGCTCGGCAAAACTATGATTCTTCCCATTATCTACAGAGGTCTTTAAGTGCTTTGCCCGGGGTAGAACTCAAGTTTGCTTCACCTTTTTTTAATGAGTTTGTTTTACAATTTGAAATGCCTGTTAAGGATATTTTATTTAAGCTTAAGGAAAAAAATATTTTTGGAGGTGTTATGATTGAACAAGACTTCCCCCAGTTAAAAAATTGTTTATTAGTCTGTGCAACCGAGATGAATTCAAAAAAACAAATGGATCATTATATGCAAGCACTCAGTGAAATTTTAAATTCAGAGGGGAGCTTATGACACAGCATCCTGGCCCTGGAGACAGTGGATTGATTTTTAATGAGCCCGTGATCTTTGAACGCGGGGCTCCTGGACGCAAAGGCTATTCTTTACCCGAAAGTGAGCTAAGCGGTGGAGAGGCTGAAGTCGATATCGAAAAAGAACTTTTAAGAGAGCAAGAGCCTCTCTTACCTGAAGTTTCGGAGTTTGATGTGATTCGGCACTTTACTCGGCTCTCACAATGGAATTACTCGATTGATACAGGTTTTTACCCTTTGGGTTCTTGTACCATGAAATACAACCCCAAAGTAAATGAAGCCGTTGCCAGTATGCCAGGTTGGACACAGTTGCATCCTTTGCAAGACGAGGATTCGATTCAAGGTGCACTTGAGCTCATGTTTCATTTGCAACAGGACTTAGCTAAAATCAGTGGCATGGATGCTGCTAGTTTGCAACCCGCTGCGGGTGCGCAGGGAGAGTTTACCGGACTTCTCATGATTCGGGCCTATTTGGAGTCAAAAGGAAACCCTCGCAAAAAAGTTTTGATTCCTGACAGCGCGCATGGAACCAATCCAGCTAGCTGTGCGGCTTGCGGCTACGAAGTCGTGACTTTAAAAAGCTCATCCACTGGAGTGTTGGACCCAGAAACAGTAAGACAGGCTATGGACGAAGACGTGGCTGCACTCATGGTGACCAACCCCAATACCTTAGGACTTTTTGAAACGCATATTCAAGAAATCACCAAGATTGTCCATGATCAAGGCGGCCTGGTTTATTGCGATGGAGCCAATCAAAATGCCTTGATTGGTAAGGCCCGCGTGGGGGATATGGGTATCGATGTTTTACATTTTAATTTACATAAAACCTTTACCACACCCCATGGTGGTGGAGGGCCTGGTTCGGGTCCGGTTGCTGTCAAGAAAATCCTCGAGCCTTTTTTACCGACTCCAGTGATTGCTCATAAAGAAGGGCATTATTACTTTGATAAAAATCGCAGTCAATCCGTGGGCCGAGTTAAATCCTTTTATGGAAATTTTGGTATGTTGATCCGAGCTTATACTTATATCCGGGAAATGGGGGCAGAAGGGCTCAAGCAAGTTGCCGAGCGTGCGGTTCTCAACGCGAACTACGTTCGGGTCAAACTTCAAGATGATTTGCATTTGCCTTATCCACAAATCTGCATGCACGAGGTGGTCTTTAGCGACAAAAAACAAAGTGAAGTGGGTATCAAAACCATGCAAATAGCTAAACGTTTGATCGATTATGGTTACCATCCACCGACGGTTTATTTTCCGCTCATTGTCGCGGGAGCTCTCATGATCGAGCCCACCGAGACCGAAAGCCTTCATACTTTGGATTCTTTTATTGCAGCCTTTAAGCAGATTCTTGAGGAATGTGAAATAAAACCGCGATTGATTTTGGATGCGCCCGAAGTGACGCATATTCGCCGCCTCGACGAAGTCAGAGCGGCTAAGCAGCCTCACTATATCTATACGACCAAATCAGAAAAACAGTTCAAGAAACACATCTTGAAATTTTTGAACAGTTTATAACTATTAAAGTTAAAGCTATATTCCCTTCGAAAAAATACCGTAAAATCCGATATGAACGAAGCCGATAAATCCGCACTGTCTGAACGAAACGAAGAGAAGTGAGTTTGCGGATTTAGGTATTTTAATCGGGGAGGGTCTTTTTCTTTGTTACTTTCTTTTTGACCATGCAAAAAGAAAGTAAATAAATTTTACCTAATATACGTAATAAAATACCAGGTCATATTGAGCTGACCCGTAGGGTCCAGGTATTTGGAGGGAGGAGATCCCAGAGGTGAAGATTTTCTGACAGCCGATATGGCGCTTTGGTCATAACCTGGAATGCCGGAGCTTTTAAATACGGTCAGTGAGCTCAGCCTACCGTTTGCAGCGACTTTCACTTTCATGCCCACGACAACTTGGCCGCGATCTAAGCGGTGCCCTCTAAAGTATGAAACCAGTGGAGGTTCAGGATTAAAAGCCAAGCGAAAACTGCGCTTCATCCGGGTAAAATATTGGACTTGTTTAATTTGTTCGGTGTTAAGAATAGTCTCGTTGCCAATGGTCACGCTGGGCGCAAAATCCTCGACAAAACTTCGACCCAAGCCTGAACCGATTGAACTTAAGTCAGAAGGTTGCACATCCAGGTCGACAAATTTTTTATCACTTATTTTTTTCTCATTATTTTTATTTTGAGTCTCAAGTTCAACCAAATCACTCGTCAATGGATTAAAGTTTTTTTCAAAGATATCGGGTTTGGGCCCTGGAGTGCTGCCTTTCATTTCTTTTGGGTCTTGAGAAGAAGCCTGAGCTGATTTTTGTTTTTTTTCTTTTGAAGCTTGAGCAGGACTCTGCTTGCCACCATGGGTTTCCTTATTGGGGTCGGCATTTTTAGGTGGGCGAGCCGCAGTGGTTTCTTGATCTGTGCTGGAATGGTGCTGACTATAAAAACGAGCTTTCTTAGGGGGCGTTTGGTTTTTAGGCTTGGCTAAATCCATGATTTTGGATTCGGGAGGTGGGCTGACTTGAGGGACAAAATTTTCGGGGCGAATAAAGATCACGGAGTCTTCGTCATTTTGTGGAGTGAGAGTTTCAGTGCTAGCGACTTCGGTTTTTTTATTGAAGAGTTGAGTTAGGAGTTCGTCTAATAGGTGGCCATAGTAATAGTAGAGTACTGCAGTCCCTGCCATGAATAGATGAATGACTAAAGCGAGAGAGACCGCTAATAGAATCATCCACCGGCGAAAGTTTTTTGGCTTCTGTAAACTCATAGGGCATTTGCTGAATTTTGTTCTCCATTTTAAGAAGACCTGTTGGGCTTGGGTCTTGATTGCATACGCGCTTCCCAACGTTTTTGGCCTGACTGAAAACGACGTTTTTCTTCTGGGCTCTCACAAATCAGTGCAGGTATGGGGCTGGGCTTTTTATTTTCGTCAATAGCGACAAAAGTGAGATAGGCACTTGCTGTATGGCGCCTTTCTTTAGTGAAAGGATTTTCTGCCTCCACTTTAACCCCAATTTCCATGGAAGTCCGCCTGACATAATTTAGCGAGGCCTTTAGAATCACCACATCTCCAAGGCGCACCGGTGAGATAAAATGCAGACTGTCCATGCTTGCCGTCACAGCCACCTTGCCAGCGTGTCTAAACGCTGCAATGGCAGCGATGGTATCGATCCATTCCATTATGCGGCCACCAAAAATCGTGCCCAACATATTGGTATCATGAGGTAATACCAAATATTGGGCTTCGGTGCAAGACTCGCTGACGGGTTTGGATTTCATGTTATTTTTCCCTTTTTAAAAAATTAAGCAGCAAAAGACCGCTAAAAACCACACTTGAATAATAAAACCATTGATAATGGGAAAAAGCACTTTGTTGCAAGTTATAGGCAATACCAAAAGAGCCCAGCCCCAGTATCGAGTAGGTAAGACGGTTTAAGGCACGACTGATGGTCTTAGCATTTTGCGAGTTTTCTTTCAGTCGAATCTTAATCTCACCTTGATTGAGTAATTTTAAACTACGTTGTAGCTCGGTAGGAAGTTTTAAATATCCAAGCAAAACTTCTTTAACCGTATCCGTGACCAGGTCTGCAAAAGTACGGTCCTTGCCCAAAACAAATTGTTCGGCGTAAGGGATAATAATACCCATGGGGTCTAACTTAGGGTCGAGGTGAGTAGTGAGGCCAACCAAAAGAATCAGTGAGCGCTCCAGCAAGGCCCATTCTTTAGGTACATTAAAACTTTGAAAGAGATCACGAAAGGAAATATCCAATTTGCGAAATTCTAGGATTTCCTCAATATTTTCTAACTTATCGAGTTTGAAGTTTTTAATCTCGTCGAAATTAATATCTTTTAGTCTTTCGTAAAAAAACTCCACGATTTTATCAAAGACTTCTTCGCTTTGGGGCCCCGAGATAAATCCCATGTCTTTCATAGCTTGGCTAATGATAACGTTATCGCGTTTTATCACCCCTTCCATAAAGCGTGCCATCCCTTTACGCATGGGTTCAGAGATATAGGCGACAGCGCCAAAGTCGATCATGACAATTTCAGGCTGAGTTTTTTGTGTATCTGGACTTTTGACAGCTCGGACTAAAAAATTTCCTGGGTGGGGGTCAGCATGGTAAGCACCATCAATGAAGATTTGCTTACAATAAGCATGGATGATTTTTTCGGCAACATCTCGTGGATCGATTTGAAGTTGCTTAAGCCCTTCTAAATTGCTGATCTTGATGCCATCCATAAACTCCAAGGTGAGAATTTTGGATGTGGAATGTTCCCAAAAAACTTTGGGAAAGACAATTTCGGTATGCTCCTTGAGATTTTTTTCTATTAGCTCCAGGTTTTTTCCTTCATTTTGAAAATCCAGCTCTTCAAGAATGACTTCGCGAATTTCCTGGTAGGTTTTTTTAATGCCATATTGAGGAAAGAACAAATCAAGCAAGCTGCAAATACGCCGTAAGATTTTAAGGTCACTGTAAACAATTTTGTCGATGTTGGGATACTGAACTTTGATAGCTAATTTGACGCCTTGATGCGAATGCGCCACATGGACTTGTCCTAATGAAGCGCTGGCAATGGGAGTCTTTTCAAACTTTGCAAAATAAACATGAGGGGGTTTTTTAAACTCTTGTAAAAATTGTTTTTCAACTTCGGGGTAGGGAGTCGGGGGCACCGCGTCTTGAAGACCTTCGAGTTCTTGAGTAATACTTTCGGGTAAAAAATGGGTCATGATGCTGATCATTTGACCCACTTTGATAAAAATACCTTTTAGGATAAGAATATTCTTTTTGATTGATCTGGCGGTGCGTTGATGAGCCTTTTTCCATTGAGACTCTAAAAAGGACTGGCTAAAAATTTTATTGGCTAAAAAAAGAAACACATATCTAAAAAAAATACGTGCAGTGAGAACATAAGCTCGAATGAATCGGGAAATAATCGGGCTGGCTTTTTCAGAATTCATATTCGCTCAACTATAGCATACTCAGTCCAGAGAACTGAAGCCAATAATAAGTATATGCAGGAACTTCCCTCAAGATAGAATAAATATCGCGCCATTCAAAAAAATCGGGATGTGAGCGGTAAACAAAGGGGATACCAAAGCCTTCAAAAGCTAGCTGAATACGAGAAATATGAAAGTATTGGGATACCACCATAACTTTTTCAAAGCCATGCTCTTTGATAATTTTTGAAACAAATTTTGCGCTTTGAAAAGTATTCAGGGCTTTGGGCTCTAATAAAATATTATTTTTGGGAATGCCTTGCTGCATTAAATATTGCTGCATGGTTTTGGCCTCATTAAAACCGTTCTCTCCGGTGCCTCCGGTGACAATAATTTGTGTAAACAGACCTTGCTGGTAAAGTTTAACGGCCTCGTTCAGACGTGCTTGAAGTCGGAGTGAAGGTGTCCCTTGATCAGTGACTGCAGTGCCTAATACCACGGCTACATCACATTTATCGGTTTGTTTTTTTAGTCCGTTTTTTACAATAAAGGCAGCTGAACCCAGATAGACAATGCTGATGATTATGAAAGTGACTTTTAAAATTTTAAAGGAGCGTTTGAGCATAAGACTATTTTTTAAATTTACATTTCATCAAGGCGGAAGAGTTTACGGACTAAGAGTTGGTAGTCAACGGCTTCTTGGCTTTCTTCTTTAAGTGTGACCATGGGGTCGTGCAAGACCTTTTTGACAATGGATTGGGCCATGTGAGCGATCGCGGCTTTTTCTTCGGCATTCAGATCGGGAAGTTTTTGTAAGGTCTTTTGAAGTTCAAATTCGCAGATGTTTTCAAACTTTTTAGAAAGCGAAGAAAGTGTGGGGACCAATTCAAATTGTTTAAGGGTATTTTTGAATGCTGTTGTTTCCTGTTGAAGAATTTTAAAGGCGGCCTTGGCTTCGCGTGAACGTTCCTGACGGTTGGCTGCAACTACATCGCCGAGATCATCGATATCGTATAAAAAGACATTGGAGACATGGTTGATCTCTGGAGCAATGTCTCGAGGGACGGCAAGGTCAATGAGAAACATGGCTTGGTTTTTGCGTTTTTTAATGGCCTCTTGAATGTCATTAAGTTCAATCAGGTAGTGAGGTGAATTGGTAGAGGTTAAAATAATATCCGCATCACTTAACCATTGCTTAAAATTTTTAAAGGGAATGACTTCTCCTTGAAGCTTTTCTGCAAGGTCAATGGCTCTGCTTTCTGTGCGGTTAGTGATGTAAAGCTTTCCAACTTTTGAATTATTAAAATGCTTAATAGCCAGTTTGCTCATTTTGCCTGCGCCAATGATCAAAGCTTTTTTAGAATGAAGGTCACCAAAGATTTGTTTAGCTAGAACTACAGCAGCATAACTAATTGAGACTGGGTAATGCCCAATTTCGGTTTCAGAACGGATTTTTTTTGCGACAAAGAAGGCTTGATGAAAAAACTTATTAAGAATTTTTCCAGTGTGTCCATTAGACAAGGCTATTTGATAGGCTGTTTTCATTTGGCCCAAAATTTGGGATTCTCCCAAAACCATCGAATCTAGGCTTGCTGCGACAGCAAAGCCATGTTCGATAGCTTGTTCATCGCTGTAAAAATAAGTACCATCCTTTAGGTACTTTTTATCGACTTTTTGATATTGTGCCAAAAAATCTATTAACGGTTCTTTTACTAAAAGGGGGTGTTGGGAAACTGCATAGATTTCTACCCGATTGCAGGTAGACAAAAGGCACAGCTCTTCGACGTAGGGAAGTGCAGAAGCTTGCCCTAAAAAGTCAGGAATATCTTGCAAATCGACGGCAAATTTTTCTCTGACGTCGAGATGAGCGGACTTATGATTGATTCCAAGTACAAAGATTTTCATAACTATTTTTTAACACAGCCATTTGTTGCTTTAAGTATTGTGCCTGACTCCTAAAAAAGTAAATAAGATGATGATAAAACCAATCATCGATAAAAAAACTCCCCGACGACCTCTCCAGCCTGCGGCAAAGCGCCCATGTAAAAACAGGGCATACACCAACCATGCACAAACGGCCCAAAGTTGCCTGGCATCATCAAAAAAGTAAAGTCCTCTCACACTTTTAGCCCAGGCTGCACCCGTTATTATAACACCTGATAGCAGAATAAATCCTGTGGATAAAGCCCTTGCGTGAATTTTTTCTAAAAATTCTAAATTAGGAAGCTTGAGAAAAATCTTAGGTAATACTTTATATTTTAGTTGAAACTCCTCGATTATAAACATAATTGCAAGTGCAAAACTAAGGGAAAGGATGGCTAAGGTCAAGAAACTAAAGGTAAAGTGAATACTAGCCCAGGGGCTGGCACTGAGTGCTAAGCTGACTTGGTAGCTTTCCTCTGAAAAAAAAGCCAGTAAATGAAAAATGCAAACCAGGGGAAGAACAAAAACGCCAATCAGTTGTAATTGGGGTTTGTAGTTTAAGATGAGAAAAAGCAGAGTGATGACCCAGGTGCTAAACAGGTAACTAGAGCTTTCGTTGACCAAAAAGGGGTAGCCCTGATTGAAAAAGAAAACTCCTAACATAACTGTACTAAGTAGCCATGCGATAGCAGTGACTCGAAAGGCATACTTGGACAATTGTGATCGAATGAAGATGATTTGCAATAAATATAGAATGCCACCAGTAAAATAAAGGGACATGGATGTAAAAAATAGGATTGGATTCATAGTGTTATCCTAGGGTCAATCCATGCATAGACTAAATCCGTGATTAAATTCACTAAAATAAAAGTAAATGCAATCACAAGGACACAACCTTGTACGACAGGATAGTCTCTGCCTTGAATGGATTGCAATAAAAGAAGGCCAATGCCAGGCCAATTAAAAATTTTTTCGGTTACCACAGTTCCGGCAAGTAGACTTCCAAATTGGAGTCCGATAACCGTAATAACCGGTATCATTGCTGAGCGAAAACCGTGTTTAAAAAAAACCTTCCACCTTGGTAATCCTTTGGCGCGTGCTGTACGAATATAGTCCATTTTCATGATGTCTAGCATTGAAGCCCGTGTCATGCGTGAGGTCATAGCGGCTAATGCAGTTCCTAAAGTTATTGCTGGAAGAATCAAAGCTCGCAAACCACTTTCTGAAGAAACGGGCAGCCATTGTAGCTTAATTGCAAATAATAAGATGAGTAAAGGTCCTAAATAAAAATTGG
>JAUHYS010000223.1 GCA_030426445.1 bacterium | reverse complement strand
TTTTCTGAAAAAACAAAGCGTATTAATAAGTGTGAAAAGTCCTCAAGTTCAAATTAACTTAAAAACGACCGAAGCATTCCTCTTACATCATTTGGATAGGTCCGAAGAGTCCAAAGCAAGGTATGAGGAAGCTCTTCAGCTATGTCAAAGGCACTCTATTTACTCACCGCAAGAAAATATTCAGCATAGTTTGAGAGCATTAGAAAAAGTCAAAGAACAAAGTGATATAAATAAATTCAAGGAAGAAGAAGCTATGCTTACAACAAAGCGATATGAAGATAAATCCCTCATTTCTCATCGCGTCCAGCAAATTTTTGATATTATCGAAGACCTAAGTGGCGAGTCTGAAATGAAGGTTTTTTTCGAAAAACTTCTCAGATATTCTGTCAATCTTAGCGGGGCTGCGAGGGGTTTTTTAATTTTTCAAAAGGAATCCAAACAAAGTTCCGAAGAGAGCTTCGAACTGGAAGCGACTTATCAATTCCAGCTCAAAGCCAATGAGCCTCTTCCCATTAGCTTGACCTTTCTAAAAAAAGTGTTCCAAAAAGGTAAAGCCTTGCTTACCTTAAATGCTAACGAAGATAAGGAGTTCTCCTTACTACAAAGTGTAGTCGAATTTAAGCTGAAGTCCATTCTCTGTATTCCTCTTATTCTTAAAGAAAAGAACCTAGGTGCTATTTATTTAGATAACCCTCTAAAATCGGGAAGCTTCTCTCAAGAGGACAGTGACTTGCTCAGTGCTTTGGCGACGCAAGCGGCCTGTCTTAGTGAGAGAATCAGGCAAAACTCTGAACTTCGCGCTGAGCAAAATAGGCTTAAAGCTAAAGTGCAGGACATGCAAAAAAATCTAAAAAGTTCCGAAGAAAAACTAGAAAAGACCCAAAGTCAACTCCATCGGGAAAAACATCAATGGCAGACTCGCTACGAATATAAGCAGATCATTGGTCAATCTAAACCCATGCAAGAAGTTCTTCAAAGCATGGATCGTGTTACAGAAACTCTCATCCCTATTTATATTTTTGGAGAGTCAGGGACGGGGAAAGAGTTGATTGCTAAGGCTCTCCATTATAATAGCTGTCGTAAAGATCAGGCTTTTATTGCTGTTAATTGCAGTGCCATTCCAGAAAATTTAGCTGAAAGTGAGTTTTTTGGTTTCCAAAAAGGGGCTTTTACAGGGGCCCTTCAAAACCACTTAGGTTTATTTGAACAGGCCTCGGGAGGAACTCTCTTTTTAGACGAAATTTCTGAACTTCCTATGAGTATTCAGGCAAAGCTTTTACGTGCTTTGCAAGAGAACGAAATACGCCGTCTTGGTAGTAAGACAAAAATTCCCATTGATATTCGGCTCATCGTTGCAGCTAACCAAGACCTAAAGAAGCTCATGCAAGAAAATAAATTTAGGCAAGATCTTTATTATCGCGTTGCAGGTATGACACTTGCCTTGCCTCCACTTCGGGAGAGGAAAGACGATATTCCTCTTTTGGTTGAGCATTTTTTGGAAGAAATCGCACAAAAGTATCAGGTTCCCAATAAGCCAAAGCTCAGTAACCAAGGCATGCAAAAGCTGCTTCACTATACTTGGCCTGGAAATATTCGAGAGCTCCAACATGTTCTCACGAATACGATGTTGTTAAAAAAGCACGAAAGTATTCAGGTCGAAGACATTTCTCTTCATTTGCTTCATCAAGAAGTTCCAAAAGCTTCCGAAATAACGCAGAGAAAAATGCTCATGCAGGCGTTTGACGAAAGTATAAGCTGGGAGCAGTATGAAAAGGTTTTTTTTAAGCAGTTGCTTGGTTTTTTTGGAAATAATCGGTCTAAAGCAGCCCGGCATTTAGGGGTTGCTCGTGCAACTTTAATTCGAAAGTTAAGCTAAACGGCTAAGTGAAAATGTTTTTAATAGCCCGCTTTAAAAAAAAATATTATTTTTATTCCCAGCCCCCTTTACAGATGGAATAAAACATCTTAAGACTCCTTCATGAGTGTCGCCCTTTTCCAGGAATTTTCCAAACTGTCCCGGTCTGCCCAGCTTCCCACAGAGGCTTGGGAGCAAAAACTGCAAGAGCTTCTGTCCCCTCAAAATCAATCCTGTGAAATTAAAATTCAAGAGCCCCTTAAACGTTATAGTTGGACCAAAATCGGTGGTAAGGCCGATGCTTTAATTACTCCCACTCAAGGGGAAGACCTCAAACGCGTCCTGAAATTTGCTCAAGAAAACCACGTGCCTTGGATGGTCTTAGGCTTTGGCAGTAATGTATTGATCAAAGACGGGGGTATTCGTGGAATTGTCATGCGCCTGCAAAAAGTTTGTCAGCAATTTGAAGTGTTGAGTGAAGATGAAAGCACTTGTACGGTCAAAGTGGGAGCAGGTTATTCGTTACCTAAATTAGTGGAATGGGCCAAAGAGAAGGGCTGTCAGGACATTGAGGTGCTTTATGGGATTCCCGCAACTTTAGGGGGAGCCCTGTGGATGAATGCAGGTACGCGTTCGGGAGAGATTGAAAAATTTGTTCAATCTATTACCGTGCTTCGTCCCGAAGGCCAAGCGAAGGCCTATCCTAAAGAAAAACTCGATTTCTCTTACCGTCAACTTAAATTTTCTGGTAAGGGTTTGATCACCGAATGTATTCTGCATTTTAATAAAACGGATCCTCAAACAGTGCGCGAAAAAGTCCAAGGATATCAGCTTAAACGTCAAAGTACTCAACCCTTGGACCAACCCAGTTTGGGCAGTGTATTTAAAAATCCCCCCAAGGGTTTTGCTGCACAAATGATTGATGAATTGGGGCTTAAGGGAGTGAGGGTAGGGGGCGCTCGCATCAGCGAAAAACATGCCAATTTTATTGTTAACGAAAATAAAGCAAGCGCCAAAGATGTACTGACTTTAATCAGCTTGATCAAAGACAAGGTGAAGGAACACTTTGATGTGCGTTTAGAATTAGAAATTAAAGTGGTAGGAGAAGATGTCAAATCAGACCAATAAACTTGTGGGTGTTTTAATGGGAGGGTGGAGCCAAGAGCGTGAAATCTCGCTGAAGAGCGGTCATGCCGTTTTAAAGGCCTTAGAAAATGTTGGCCAGCGTTGTGTGGGCATTGATGTCACCCCTGCCATTGGCGAACAACTGAGGCAACATCCGATTGATGTGGCTTTTATTGCCTTGCACGGCCGCTATGGTGAAGACGGTGTGATGCAGTCCTTATTAGAAATTCATCAAATTCCTTATACAGGATCTTCTGTACTCAGTTCGGCTTTGGCCATGGACAAATTTTTAAGCAAAGAACTCATCCGTGCTCAAGGTTTGACGACTCCAGAATATTGGTTTTTTAATGCAGAAATTCACAACCTAGATGATTTTGTCGAAAAATTTTCTGGAGACTTTCCTTTAATGGTCAAACCTGCACGTGAGGGCTCCAGTTATGGTATTTTTAAAGTGGAAAGTCCTCATGATCTTAAAATCACCATGCGAGAAAGCCTGCAGTTTGATTCTAAAATTTTATTAGAAAGATGGATTAAGGGGCGTGAGGTGACGGTTTCTGTGTTGGCGGGTGAGGCTTTGCCCGTCGTCGAAATCATGACTCAACGTGATTTCTATGATTATGAAGCCAAGTATACGCCTGGAAATACTGATTTTCAATGCCCGGCCGATTTAGAGCCTGCCACTGCACAAGAGCTTCAAAAGTCTGCCCAAAAAATCTACCAACACCTTGGCTGTGAGGGGCTTGCACGTGTCGATTTTATATTAACCGAATCAGGGGAAGCTTATTTTTTGGAGGTCAATACCATTCCAGGGATGACAGAGCTTTCTTTAGCACCCCGAGCTGCACGAGCTG
>JAUHYS010000222.1 GCA_030426445.1 bacterium | reverse complement strand
AATATCCGCCACTTTGGGGTCAAAATCAAACTCAATGCCGTCAAAGGCTTGGTAGAGGGCAAGCGTATTATTTTGGTTGATGATTCCGTTGTTCGCGGCACCACCTGCCGTAAAATTGTCAGCATGTTAAAAGAAGCCGGTGCCAAAGAAATCCATTTTAGAGTTAGCAGCCCTCCGACTTCTTGGCCCTGTTTTTTTGGAATTGATACACCCGAACGCAAACAGTTGATTGCTGCACAAAAAAGTCTAGAAGAAATCCGTCAATTCATAGGCTGTGACAGCCTAGCTTATCTTTCAGAAGAAAATCTTTTTTACTTTCAAAAAAACTACGATGAATGGTTTTGTGATGCTTGCTTTTCGGGTAAATTTCCTATTGAGTTAAAAGATCATCCTGACATCAATCACTCAAAGTCTTTAAAATAAGTTCATAAAAAAAAATAAAAAAATTATTGTAACCCATTTATTTTTACAACGTAAAACTATACATGTTGCATGTTTTTTATTTTTAAATTGCCTTTTAAGTAAAAATACTGAAGAATTATAAACTTATAAGTCTATAAAATAATTAGAAACTTACCTTCATAATCTTAAGAAGGGGAAATCGAAGAAGACTAAACTTACTATCCTTTGGAGGAAATACAAATGTCTAATATAAAAAATAAAAAATTACTTTTAGGGTCCGCATTAGCAGGCCTTTTGATGGCAGCCCCTGGAATCTCTGTAACCACAACTTCAAGTAATAGCTCTAACAGTTTTTTTCAAACCGCAGAACTGAATGTCGGTTATAAAGTTGCCCAAGCCGAGCATCATAAAGGTGATAAAAAAGGTGGTGACCATAAATGTGGAAAAGATGGCAAATGTGCTAAAGATGGCAAGTGCGCTAAAGATGGCAAATGTAGCAAAGATTGCGATTGTGATAAAAAAGAGGAATGCTCTAAAGACAAGAAAGAAGAGAAAAAAGAAGATGCTAAAAAAGCTACTGGAGAGACAACAAAAAAAGCAGCTGGTGGTAGCTGTGGTACCGGTTCCTGTGGCTAATATTTCTTAAGTAATTTTGATAATTATAATCAAAGGGCCGGCAAAAATACATTTGCCGGCCTTTTTTGGTTTTACCTCTTCCTTCAAGGGAGAAGAAATTTAAAGGATAAAACAAAGGGTGTTGAATCACTATGCAAAATATACATAATCAAGAATGGGTCGGTATGGGACTGAGAAAAGAGCATTCTCAAGATATGGTAGAGCAGTTGCCTACTGAAATGGATTGTTTAGAAATCGCTCCAGAAAATTATATGGGCACGGGCGGTGAATATTATGATCAGTTTTGTGAGTTATCTAAACACTACCCCATTGTTTTTCATGGTCTTTGCATGTCGGTGGGTAGCACCCAGCCAATTGATCAAGAGCATCTTAAAAATATAAAGAATTTTTTAAAAAAATTTAATGCCAAGTGGATGAGTGACCATTTATGTTTTTCTTCAGTTCAAGGAGGGCAAACCCATGACTTGCTTCCACTGCCTTTTACAAAAGAAGCTGTTAAGCACGTCAGTCAAAAAATAAAACATATCCAAGATTTCTTGGAAATGCCTTTTGCCGTCGAAAATGTTTCCTACTATGCAGACCCCGTCCCACCCGAAATGACGGAATGGCAATTTATATCAGAAGTTTTAGAAAAGGCAGATTGCCCTCTGCTCTTGGATGTTAATAATATTTATGTTAACTCAGTCAATCATGGTTTTGATCCCTACGAATATTTAAATAATATTCCTCTGGAACGCACCTTACATATGCATGTAGCTGGCCACCAACAACAAAAAGAAGATTTTATTTTAGACACGCATGGAGCCGCGATTATTGATCCTGTCTGGGATTTACTCAGCCATGTTACGCAGCGTATTCAGGTTCCAGCCATCATAATTGAACGCGATAATAATATTCCCGATTTAAAAGAAGTGCTTGCCGAAGTAAAATACGCCAAGCAAATTCAAAAAAACTCCCACTCCAGTTTTCAGTCATTAATTAATGAACCGGTTCAAGAGGCCACCCGATGAGTTCACTTGCAGAAATCGAAAGTTTTTGGGGACAGGTCTGTCGCAACCCTGATTTTAATGCAGAGGGACGTTTTAAAAGCTATCGCAATTTAGTGAAAAATGGATTTTTAGAGGTTCTGCAAAACCTCAATCCAGTTGCCAATGAAATTTTAAGTCAAGAGGAGTGGGAAACCCTTTATTGGGACTTTGTCCAAAAAGCACCACCACGTTCCTCTATCTTACGAGAACTGCCTAAGGAGTTTGCACAATATTTAAAAAATGACTCACACCCATTTGCAAAAAAATACCCCTTTTTAGCTGATCTAATCGAATACGAATATTTAGAAGTCGCTGTACGCTATGCTCCTAATCCACCCGATAAAGTGCAAGCAGGCTTGCTTTATCTCAACCCAGCGCATGCTTTAGGTCATTACCAATGGCCCGTTCATTTTATTGATCAAGAAAACTCCAAGCCTGAAAAACTTCCTCAAGGAAATTATTATTTATTCTTATGGAGAAAAAGACAGGACTACGAAGTCAAATTTATGGAAGTGAACCCACTCGTCGCAAGCTTAATCACTTTACTAAAAGAAAACCCCCTGGCTCCGGATAAGCTCATCTCACAAATTGCACAACAACATGATATTTCACTATCTAAAAACTTTATCCAAGAGGCTAATGTCTTGATTAATGATTTAGTGGAAAAAGAAATTATTTTTATACTTTGAATATGGACTAGATAATTTCGTCAGCCCAAAGTTGTTTTAAAAAAGTTGTGACTGGCAGAACGGAAACATCATCAAGCTGGATGGATCTCTTGCCTAAAAACACTCCATAGGCCTTGATTTTATGCTTTTTCATTTCATTTTTTAGCTGGACAAAACCTTGGTTAAATTTTTTATCCCATCTGGAAGAGCTTTTGATTTCTATCCCAATAAATTCTCCTTTTTTATTTTCTAAGAAAAAATCCACTTCTTTACCGTATCGATTTTTCCAAAAATAAATAGAATAATGCAAAGACTTATAAGCCAAATAAGCGCGTAGTTCTTGCAGGATAAAGGTTTCCAATAAAGGACCGAGTTCTTCGTTAGTGGGAGGGTAGGGCAGACGAGAACTGAGAGCCCGAGCTACTCCACAATCAAAAAAATAAAATTTAGAGCCATGCACTTGCTTGGTTGAGGGTTTTAATTTCCAAGCGGGTAGCCAATTACCAATAAGAGTATCCACTAATATTTCGAAATAGCCTTGAACCGTCTGCCTGGCAACGTAGGCTTCATGGCTAATATTTGTGGTAACAAACTGGGATTTTTGCTCAGGCGAAGAGATTTGGACGAATCAAGGAGGTCATATGAACTTGTTTGGGGAAATTGAGCCTGAATCCAGGTTGATTTACCCGTACCACGAGGGTCTAATAGTAAAATACTTTGCTTAGGTTTAGTTAATAATCTTGTAAACATCACCGGCAATATTGCCACAATATTGCTGATAATTCAATCTATTTTTAGGAAGGGGTTATCAAAAGTTTAATTAGCTTAATCCCTTTCCCATTCTTCTTTAAAGAAATTTTGCCAAGGGACACAGCGGATCTTACCTAATTGAAAAGGGCGTGGGCTTAAGCAAAGCACAATAGCTTCAGCTTTGGGAAACTCTTCTAAAAAACTTTTTAGGCCCCTCACTTGAGAAGCACGAACGCGCTCGGTGGCCTTGATTTCAATCGCACGAAGCTTGTCGTAACGTTCTTGGATAAGGTCAACCTCTGCACCCGATTTGGTACGAAAGAAACCCAGGCGATGCTCAGTGCGTTTATAATCGTGCAGCCGTATAAATTCTAAAAGACAA
>JAUHYS010000221.1 GCA_030426445.1 bacterium | reverse complement strand
GTATCGCTTTCATCACCTTTTTGGCGAATTTTTAAACCGTTTGTACCTAAAAGAAAACTCAGATCAAGCGATTGAAATCTATCAAAAGGCAAGTACATGGTTTCGAAATAAAAGCCTGCTATCAGAAGCCATTCACTACGCTTTATTGGCCAAAAAATATGAACAAGCAGGTGAAATGATGGCAGGTTATGCGATGGATTTAGCTCAAAACCGTGGGGACCATCGTCGCTTGAAACGTTGGATGAATTTATTACCTAAAGAATATTTAAATAAATGGCCCGTCATACGCTTAGGCTATGCCTTTACTTTGGTTTTACCCCTTCAGTTTGAAGAGTGTGAAAAAAATCTTCAGGGAGTAGAGGCCTATTTAGCCCAATCAGAAGTCAACGAAATAGAAAAGGCTCTTTACCAATCTAATTTGGACATGACTCGTGCCTTAATTTTTGCCTTTCAAGAAAAAATAAATATTTCAGAAAAAATGTTTGATGAATGGCTAGAAAAATGGCCTTTTGCAATGCCTTTGCAAAAGGCAGCGGTCTTAATGGCTAAAGCCTCAGCCTGCTTGGTGACCCGAAATTTAGAAAAGGGCCTTCAGCTAAGCCAAGAAGCTTTGCAACTCACCGAGTTTATAGACAGCGAATTTGGAAAAACTTGGGCTCATGGGAATTATGCTGTGTTTTTGGCAACCCTGGGTAAACTTCAACAAGCTAAAGAGATTTTTTTAAAGCTCTATAGTCACTGTCTAAGCGAGTTTGGTAAAGGGCACTCTTCTTTACCTATGATCTCTATCTTTTTAAGTCATGTTTATTATGAAAATGGCGAAACCACAAAAGCTCAGGCTTTAATCGCAAAAGCTCAGAGCTTTTTAAGAAATTATAGCAGTACGGAAGCCCCCATCATTGCCTATTTACTTTTAGCCCGTCTCTGCATCTTACAATCTCAATTTCAAAAAGCAGAAGAATTATTATTAGATGGAGAGAGCCTAGGTGAAGAAATTAATTTTCAAAGGCTCATTTTGCAAATGCAAGTGGCCCGGGTAGAGCTTTATTTAAAAGAAGGGCAATTGTCAAAAGCCAAAGCTTTAGCTGAAAAAACAGGCTTATTGAAGTGTGTTGAAGTTTCAGAGGATATCAACGATCCACAAAACTATCAGATAGAACTGCAATATTTGACTCAAATTAGACTCAATTTATTTCAAAAAAAATTTAAGGAAACCCTGCAAGCTATTGAGCTTCTCATCAAAAAGTGCCAGCAGCAAAAACACCAGGCCTTAATCATTCGTTTGCTTGTGTTAAAAGCTAAAGCCCTCTATCTTTCTACTAAAAAAACAGATCAGCCTAGAGAAGCTTTGCAAACTTTACGAAAGGCTTTACAAATAGCCGTTCCTGAAGGCTTTTTAATGACCTTTGTCGAAGAAGGTCAAGGCATTGAAAGCTTATTTGAAAAAATTAAAAGCGAAGAAATCCGTAGAAAAGTTTCGGAACTAAATCCTGCTTTTCTCAAACGCATTCTTGAATTTTTTAGACATCAAAACTCACCTCATGCAAAACCCTCTACAAACAATCCATTCGTCGAGTTGCCCGAAGAGCTCACTCAACGTGAAGAAGAAATTTTGATGCTACTAGCTTCAGAAAAATCAAATAAAGAAATCGCCAAACTACTTTTTATTTCTGAAGGCACCTTGAAATGGCATTTAGCCAATGTCTACGGTAAGCTTGGAGTTAAAAGAAGGGCCGGTGCGGTAGCCAAGGCCAAAGAATTAGGTTTGATACAATAGCCATTCTTTCTGATACGGAAATATCCTACGAAAATCCCCATATGCACTCTAAAATGAGTAAACTAAATTAAGTAATCACTCTTATAAAATTCTATTCAAGAAACCTAACTTTAGTTAGGTGGCAAGGTCGACTATTTCTTCTAAGAAGGTCACACTTATTCGCTAAGAATTAGCGATAAAACTATAAATTAAGACTTGAAAGTAACGGAGGACCTTCATGAATTTAAAACCCAAGTTCTTTAAAATACTGATACCCGCAATCTTACTATTGATGACTGCCTGTGGTCAGGGAACTCATAGTAAATCGCCAACTTCACAGCTTAAGCCCACGAATCTTTTTATGAATATCATTATTGATTATGAAGGGGGTAATTGGATCTATCGTGATTTTGAAATCGAACCTTTTCTTGAAGCTACAATGGTGAGTCCCAATATCAATGGCGACTCTATCGCAAAGGTTTTGGATGCCCAAGGACAAATTCAATACATGACTCTTTTTTCAAGATCTTATGAAGTAAAAGTTACGGGGACAAGTTTACACTCAGGTGAGACAGTAGATGAAAGCATCACTTCAACAGATCCAATAGTTATAAGATTGCCTATCTACCAAAACACGAGAAAAATTATTGTTAAAGAAATGAGCGGAACTGAATTTGAGCTTCCTCTACCATTTGATTTTGAGGAAATTCCTGAAGAGTTATTTTTAGGAAAAAGAGCTCTAAGTTATTTGGATGCAAAAATTATGAGTAAATTAAATTTAAAAGAATCGGATACTTCTGGGAAGGCCCAGGAGTTGGTGAACACCTATCCAGGTATTGATTTTAAAATAGTTGCTGGTGATAGAATTCCTATTCTTGAAGACAAGTATGCTTCTTTAATTTTAAAAGGTCTAAACACACTTCCAACACCGCAGGTACTAGGTTCAGTGCGGTCGGTATATATTAAGGATCTAAATAAAAATATTAAAGAAGACTTAGAACAGAAAGGTATACAAGGTACCGTTATTTCCATGGGGTTTCATACAGGTGCAGGCAATATATATATCGATGCTGCATCGGTGATGAATGCCTCCGAAAGTATTTTTTTACATGTATTTCTTCATGAAGTTGCGCATCGCTATGATCATTATGTTGGGAACATTGATTATGATTTTAGCGAAGAGGAATGGTTGTTTTGGGATGGTATTATGCGCGATTTACCGTTTTCAGACCCTTTACCCAGACCTTCTGAAAAACTTTGGGAAATCCAAAAAGCTTATGGAAGCTTGCGTTATCAAAATCACGATACCTGCAAAGAATCTGAAGATGAGGTGTTTGATATGAATGATTATTGGTACGCCTATGATAATGGCACTAGAGCAAGCAATTTTTTTGAGAACGGATTTACAACTCCTTATGGGTCTAGCAACGAAAAGGAAGACCTTGCAGAATTCTTTAGTTATAGCGTGTTAAAACCCGAATTAGTGGCTCAATACTGGGAAGAAAATAATGTTTATGATCAAAAATTAAAGGCCTTATTAGAAACTTTCATGATTACCGATGGAATGTATCAAAATATCAAAGAGCTTGCCGAGCAAAATATCTATCAATATACGCTCAGTTATCGATATTATGGGGTAAGCTTTCCCATTTCACTTTACTTAAACGGACATGAACTTCCCTTTCCTTTTCATGGTTTTGTGGGCAATACATCAGATATTATTCCCAACGAATTTTTAAACACCGAAGGAAGCAATGTCTTATCTATTACGACTGATTATTCAGAGGTTTACGATGATTGGGATGATATTGAAATCAAAAACCTGCGTCTCCGAAGCTCCGGTCCGATTTCTGCAGAGACTGGTTGTGAGCAATCCGATGTTATTGCTGAAACGGGCCTTGTTCATCTTGGAGATGGAAATTGCCCAAATGATATCTACTGTCCTTTTTACTCGGAACTTAAGGGTGAAACTTACGAGTGGGAGTTTGAACTTCCATAAAAAAAACAGGGTAGAGACCTAAAGGTATAGTTGGTGAGACTATAGACTTTAAAATCAAATGAGTTAATAAGAAATGTGGCTGTGATATCAAGTTAGATCTTTTTAAACTAGTTCA
>JAUHYS010000220.1 GCA_030426445.1 bacterium | reverse complement strand
AAAAAACAAAAAAAGCTTTCTCATTTTAACCTTTTATTTATCAAGCCCTATGCCACCTTGATGTTTTCCCCAAAAAAAATATGCTGCCGTTATAAAAAAGTTAGCAACTTATTTTTGTCAAAGCGCGATAAGTTATATAGAAGTTAAGAGAAGTGTTATCTATAGCACTTTAATTAGTCAAAAAAGTTTTTAAAATCAACTTGAATACATAATTAAAATGTATTTTTTGGTAAGGAGTGAATAAAACCATGGGAAGTCCAAGCGTAGGAGCAAATCCAAATCAACCTAAACCAACTCAAAACTCTGGAGAGTCGGCCGAAGTATATGGTCCGAAAGAGGCTCCCCAGTCAGGAGAGTTTCCCATAGATGAAAGCGGCTCTGCTGATCAGGAGCAAGATACTGCAAAAACCAAAAAAAACAATGCAAGGTTAGATAAATTTAGAAAAATTTTTAAGCTTGATGTAGGTATGGGTCTAGCAGGAGTTAACTATGGTAATTCCCGTGATCTTGAAAATCCGGATGGTAAGACTCGTTATCAGTTGGGCTTTGGAACCCGTTTAGACATTGGAGCGAATGGCTCTGTTCTCGATGGACGTCTAATTTTAAGTTTACCGACTACATTTGGTTTTGATACCACTCAGGCAGATGGTAATAATATAAGACGTAATTTTTATGTAGGTATTTCTCCAGGCTTTCTACTCAACCTTTACCGCGCAGAACACAAAAATGATGATGCCTCTCCACTTTTGGTGGGTGCAAGTATGTTTATTGGAGGTAACTATAATTGGTCAAAAGACACAGCGATTAATAACAATACACCCATAGGCTCATATTCAAAAGGAGGGTTTCGTTTTGGTGGTTGTTTAGAAGTGATTCCGCCTTATGTTTATGGACTTAAAGCCGCTCTTTGTCTTGATAGAGTTTTCCAAAAAGTCACGGCTGTAGATAACCCTCACGCAAGTGATAGTACTGGAAACAATACTACAGTTAGCCTCTTATTCGGTGGAAGCTTTGGTGTGCCACTGCGACGTAAAGTGCCCAATGGCGACCCTCAAAGAATATTTCAAATCACAAAAAAAGCTATGGTACATGAGTTGAGTGGTTATTCTACTACAGAATTAAAAACATTTGAGAAAGCGATCGATGACATTTTAGCCCAAAGAGGTGGTATCGAAGCAAATTCTGCTTCTGGCGATACTGTTAAACCAGAAAAAGTTGAAGTTAAGCTTGATGTTAAACAAACTCTCAAGTCTATTGAGTCTGCAAAAGAAAAATCTGCGCAGGCCGTCGCTGCTAATGAAGCAATTTCTGATAAACTGAAGCAAGAACTCAATTCAAAAAATCCAAATGTAATCAATAAAAAGCTTTCTAAACTTGAAGAAAAAGATCTTGATGTTTGGTTAGCGGATGTAGAAGGAGCCAAAGCTTCTTTAGAAGGCGCTAAAATTGCCTTAGCAGCTGCAGAGAAAGATTTTGCAGAGTTGGAAGGTAATGCCACTGATGAACAGATAGCGGCCGCTAAAACTGATATAGAAACTGCAAAAGAAAATATTAAGAAATCAGAAGAGAGTAGCCTTTGGGTGTATTCTTTAAGAGTGGTCAAACAGTATAAAGAAGTATGGAATATTGAAAACGATGTTCAAGCCCTATTAGAAGAGTTCGAAGGTTTACAAAAGTTAGCTCTCGCTCCAATTTTAAATGATAGTGGAGTGGTTGACTCCAACCATGTGCGTAATAGAGAGTCTTCTAGTTTCAGGGAGTATATAGAAAAGAATCTAAAGCCGGCAAAAAAAGCATTGCTAGATAATATTGCTACATTTAATGGCAAGGTTGAGCCGTTACTTGAAAAATATCAAAACTGGTTAAATAGTAAAAATTCTCAAAAGAAAAAAATTGCTGCTGAATTTATTTCTGATCTTAAATCTGCCCAAGAAAAAATCAATGCTCTTATAGATGGAAGTAAAGTTACTTATGGTATGCTCGACCAGTATCTAGTAGTTAAAGAAAACTGGACAGATACTAAAGCTTTAACCAAAGGTATTAAGAGGCCTTATAGCTCTGAAGATGGAGTTCTTAAATCACGTCACTATGCACGAACAAGTGAAAAAGACGCGAAACGACTTAGCGAAAATATTAGAGCTATGCAATCCGCTAATAATGAACTTTCTAAGTTGAAAAGTACGTTTTTAAAAGACTGTGAAGAGCAATGTGAGACACTGAGAAGTGCTGGCTTTTTGGAAGTAGTGGATTACTCTGAAAGAATTCTCTTATATGCAAAAGCATACGAATCCGAAAATAATTTAGTTAACTTGATGCTTGATATTGTAGAATCCAAAACGGGTCTTCGTAAAGCAAAAAGTAAAGAAGATATCACGCAACTAAAGGCTGAAGCACAGACAGCATTTTCTGACTTTAACAAGGCTTTAAAGTTAGCTAAAGAAACTGTAAAAGAAATGCCCGGAGAGAATGAAAAAATAATATCGTTTAAAAAGAAAAAGATTAACTTCTTTAATCTCTTATATACCTCATCATTAGAGTTTTATCAAAATGTTGCTGCTGTTTATTATAATAAAGTAGGGAATATTCGTAATAAAAGACGCCTAGAGTCTGCGGTACAAAAGGACGTGAGCAATGTTCTCAATCCCAACCTGTCTAAGCAAGAGACGGCTTCAGTGGCAGCCTCTAGTGAAGAGTTGTCTATTCATAATCCCAAAATCAAAACTCTTAATGAAAAAATCAATGAGCTTAAGACGATGGATGCAGAGTTAATGGGCTATCAAATAACTCTTAATGAAGGTAGGCCTTTAAGTAATCAGGAAATAAAACGCTTTAATCAGATCAATGATAGAAACAATGGTGGTATGCTTGATTTGCTTGGCGAAATAAGCAGATTGCTTGACGGTTTGGATGTGGTTAATTTAAGCTCCAGTGATTCAACTAATTTTTCCTCTTTTCAAAGAGGATACGTTGATATTTTTGAAAAATATTTTAAAGAAGAAGGCGGTAAAATCAAATCTGATGTTTTAGATAAGCTTGCAAAAGAAATTCAAGCTGCCAAAGAATAAAATAAAAAAATTAGATATGGGCTTAAGTAAGTTCGCTTACTCAAATTACCCAAGCTTGATAAAGCTTGGGTTTTTTTATGTCTAATTAAATATAGTGCAAAAAGAAGAAGACTTTACTTACGACTTTTTTTCTTTCCGCCAGAGATCACTCGTAGGCGTTGTTTGCTGCGTTCCTCCCCTTGAAGGACTTCCATGATACCCTGGTCATCATTTGCCGCACGCTGCATGAGGGCTTCGTCTTTTTCCACGGTTTCTTGACTCATTTCGATACCGTAGGAGTTAAGGATTTTTTTAAGGGGTTCAAACTGTTCCTCCACAGAATGCCGTACGGATTCAAAGCCAGATTTAGCGGCCTTGGCTCGCGTCCAGAAAGCAAAAGGGTTCATTTGAAAGAAGGTTTGGTCGTCTTCTTCGGGTTCAATTAAAATGATATCTCCCTCAAAATTTTTATCTTCTTGATAGCGTTGAATGGCATACTCTAAACGTGAGTGATACAAAGTTCTGAAAACTTGATTAATCACACCAAAAACACCGTTTTGAGAAATGCGCGTGTCCTGAGTCACATAGGTATTCTTTTCTTTATTGAAATATACATTCACAATATTTTTAAGCGGTCTAAAAGGGTTGTAACAAATGATGAGCTCGGCCCCTTTTTGTATGGCTAAATCAATATTGGCTGTTTTAATGACCCCACCATCGATGTAGTCGACTCCCTTAATGCGGGCAGGTTTATAAAAACCAGGCATAGCCGAAGAGGCCATAACGGCTTCACTAATCGTGATATCGTGTTTTTCATCCCAACCAAAAA
>JAUHYS010000219.1 GCA_030426445.1 bacterium | reverse complement strand
CAGTTGCCAGGCGTTGGATGCAGCATTTTGTTTCATGGGGATCTGCTGATAACCGGGTTTATCACAAGCTTGATTGGGTAAAAACCAGATTTGTAATAAGTGAACAAGTTCTGTTTTAGAGTGGTTAAATTCGCTATGGTCAATTCCTGTGCCGGCACTCATACGTTGCAGGTCGCCAGGCCGAATAACCGAACCATTGCCGAGGCTATCTTGATGTTCTAAGGCCCCTTCTAGGACAAAAGTCACAATTTCCATATCTTGATGATGGTGCATAGGGAAGCCTTTTCCAGGCTGCACCCAGTCTTCATTTAAAACACGGAGATTGCGAAATCCCATAAAATTTTTATCATAATAATCTCCAAAAGAAAAAGTGTGATAGGTGTTGAGCCAACCGTGATTAAAATGTCCCCGTTCTTCAGATTTACGTATTTGAAGCATTATTTTTCTCCATATTTTTAAATCATATTATTGATATTCATGAGTGAACATATTATAAAAAAATGAGATATGTATCCAGGATTATTCAGTTAAGAATAAACTTAAGCAAAAAAAATAAATTTCAAATAACTTGTTTATCGACTTATTAGTCATTAAAATCTGACACAGAGGTGATGCTTTGAAAAAAAAAATAAAAAATAAATATACTGAACCAAGTGAATTGAAAAATCTGAAACAAGGTGAATTAGTTGATAAACTGACTTTAATCGAAATTGAAAAACCAATCGATAAAGTAAAATTAACGAAGGGTGATAAACGTAAAATAGAGATCATCCAGGCAGCTATCAAATGTATTGCGGAGCAAGGGATTGAAGCCACGACTTTTGAGTCCATAGCGAGTGTATTAGGAATACGCCACTCCAACGTGACTTATTACTTTCCTGACAAAAAAGATATCATTTCTGCTGCGATAAAATACATCACTATTCAAGTAGGTAAAAGGATTGATGCTCTTGTCTCAACAGTCAAGACCCCCAGAGCTAAACTAAAAGCCTATTTTAATTCATATTTCATGCAGACAAGAGAACATAGTCACGAGGAAGCGGTTTTTCTTCTTTTCTTTTATTATTGTAAATTCAACCCAAGGTATCGTAAGCTTTATTTTAAAATTCGTTCTCAAGAAATTGAAAAAGTACACTCTATCTTAAAAGATATTAAAGGCTTTCAAAAGCTTTCAGATAAAAAACAGCAAGAGCTTATTGGTTGGATGATCGACCTGGTTTTTGGCGCTCGAATGGATTTATCATTGATCCCTGAGTTTATGGACTATGAAGTTCGGTTAAAGCGTAGTTTAAAGCTTATTTTTGAACTTTTAGATCATGCGGTTAAAGGTAGTGGGTAAAGAAAAGGTTAGCTTGATTTGCAATATTGATTGAGGCTCACCCCTTTCATTTTTTGACTCTTTTGTTTGCTAGATTGACTTTTTACCATCCTTCATTCAGGTTAACGAAATACTTTGTTAATCTAAAATAAAGACGAGGATAAAAATGAAATGGAAGATCGAAGCCGAAGTTAAAGTGCGTTTTGTGGATGTGGACTGGATGGGTCATGTCAATAATGCACATTATTTTACTTATTTTGAGCAGGCCCGGATTGCCTATTTTAAAAACTTTTCTTCCTTAGATTTTACTTCTCCCCATTATCAAGTCGGTAAAAGTGTGATTGTGGCATCGATTAGCTGCAATTTTTTATCTCCTGCCTATTTAGATGAAGTGCTTAAGGTAAAAATTCGTACTTTAAAATTGGGTCGCTCCAGTTTTGTCTTGGAGTACGAAATGACCGAAACCAAGACCGAGCGTTTGGTCGCAACCGGAGAAAGTGTCATGGTTTATTTTGATTATAAAACACAAAAAAGCGAAGCGCTTCCTCAGGAAATTAGGGAGCAGATAGAGAGCTTAGAGGGAAGAAAGTTAGATTAATAGCACTTTTGCTGTAAAAAAACTAATCAAAATCAATGGTTTAATTTTATTTTAAAAATTAATTGCATTTTTGCTTATTTGTATTAAACTCAAGGTATGACGATCGCATTAGTCCAAACAGATTTACCCAAGGCCTATCGACCTGATTTAGAAATCAGTGAGGAAAACGCCCATAAACTGGGTAAGGTTTTTTGGCGCTTGGTGGATGTATGGCAGCTTAGCCTGACAGATCAGGCCCTGTTATTGGGTGTCAAGTACCATGCCACCAAGCTTAAAGAGTGGCGTAAAAAACAAGTCATTCCCCAAGATCCCGATAAGTTTCGCCGGGTGGGGCACATGGCAGGCATTCATAAAAATTTACGTATTTTATTTCCCTACAATCGCCAGGCTGTCTATGGTTTTATGCAGCAAAAGCAAGCCTCTTTGTTTAATGATAAAACTCCCTTGGACATTATTCGAGAGGGCGGCCCTATCAACTCTTATATTAACTTGGCAGCGATTCGCCGGCGTTTGGATCAAATTCGTACCTAGCCCGTTCTATTCTTGAGGAATCTATTACGAAGGGCTATCTACCTTATTTGGCTGTGTTAAAATTAGAAATTTTGACTTTGACGTATTTCAATACGCCTTCATCCAAAATTTTAATTTTGCCTTGCCAGATAAGGTTCTAACTCTTCTCATGACGATGCCTCAAGAATAGAACGGGCTAGAAATGGAGGGGGTGTGATGTTGTCGGGTGACCACTCCTTTTTCAAAACCGCATACAGCGTTAAATCATAAAGTGCCTTAAAATTGGGGGTGAAGAGGGTGGATTTACCCGAACTTAAAACAGCAAAATATGAGGGGGAAGTCTTTCGCAATATTTATACCTGTGCACCGAGTCAGGATTTACTCGAGGATATTTGTGATTTTGAAGATGCGCCTTTTTTGGATGCTCTTATTCAATTAACCTCAGAGATCGATCACGAAGCCCCACAAGCGTACCGCCCTTTTCAATACGGAAAAATTCAAGACCAAGAAATTTTAGCTGTCTTTAAAAAAGAAAAATGGGGTTATTCGCGTTTTAGTGATGGGACCGACTATGGAGTTTGGTACAGTGCCGAAGATGAAATGACCAGTATCTACGAGGCATCCTGGTGGGCCTATCAACTGGGGAAAGACAATGTGCATTCTAAGGGTGAGGTTTATACGACCGACCGCATGATGTATCAATGTTCTCTCAAAGCTGAGCAAATGGTCGATCTTAGTTTGGAACAAAATTTCTACTCCTCTTTAACCCATCCTCATGATTATCGTTTTTGTCATGCTATCGGAAGGCAATCCCACCAACAGGGAGTTCACTTATTACGCACGCCATCCGCTAGAAAAAAAAATGGCATTTGTGTTCCCGTATTTCAGGCCCACGCCATTCAAAGTGCAGAAAAAATATTTTACATGAGATTTCATATTAATATAGATGGAATGATTGCAGTCAGTTCATCACGAAAGAAATTTAATTTTTCTTTTCAGCATTCAATTGTGACTTTTTAATTGCTGTGTCGTCTTAACCTTTAAGAATGGGGTTTCTCAGTGAGTCTGCCAGGTGTAGAGGAAAAAAATAAACTCAGTGCAGAAGAAATCCTGTCCTGTGTACAGAAAAGCCAAGCAGGGGATTCTGCGGCTTTTTCTCAATTAGTCGATTATTTTAAGGAGTGGATTTTTTTTCACTTATATCGCTGGGTTGGAGACCGTGAGGAGGCACAGGAACTTGCTCAGGAAGTTTTTTTAAAGGCCTATGCCAGCCTTAAAAATTTTCGGGCGGAGGCAAAGTTTTCGACATGGTTATTTCAAATTGCCCTTAATTTATCCCGGGATCTCCAAAAACGACAAGTTGTGCGAGAGCGTAAACAAAGTCAGTTGCATGAGGAAGCTCAGCGAGACGCAAAATTAGAATCCGCCGAGCAAAAAATGCAGAAACGGCAATTAGTTGAACAGTTAAGAAAAGGAATTGCGGCTTTGCCACCGCATTATCGCGAGGCACTGCA
>JAUHYS010000006.1 GCA_030426445.1 bacterium | reverse complement strand
TTACAAAAAGGAAAAGACGCTACGAAAAAGATACCCTCCCAAATGAATGTTCCAATCGAATTACACTCGAGTCTATGATGCATACTTGATTAGAGTCGAGTGTAAAACCTCCACTTTTTAGGCCCCTAATAACAGGGGCCTTGTTTTATCGAAAGCTATGTTTTTATAAATAAAATCAGGATTCTATTTGGAAGTTCCATGCGTTACCTTTATTGGTTATCATAACATTTTTTGGATCTAAGCTTAGAGCTTTCCAATCAAATAAATTAGTTAAATCCCAGTTTTGGTTTTTTTGCCAGAATGATAATTTGATTCCTAACACTTTATCTAATATTTTATTGAGATATTTTTTTTCGGAAGAGCGTAACCAAGTTTTACTACTCAACCCCTCTAAATGGACAGGTAGGTTTAATTCGGATGCAAGCAATAATTCTATATGGTTTAAAAGTAGTTGTACATTTCTGTATGTTATAAAAGGATCTTTGATGTTACTTAAGTTTGATTTGAAAAAGTTTTTTGACTCTAAACTGAGATTACCAAAACATAGATCAGGCCATGACTCTGTAGCATAGATAAATTTAGGTAATTGTGACTGATGACCATATATTGCATTGAATGCGTTTGTAACTCCAGTCATAATATTATCCCACCCTCTGTCTGTCATCATAAAAATTGGTTTATAATCACTTATTTTTGAATAGCCTTCATCGAGGTAATAAGCCGCTGATAAATTATAAAGACTTGCTATAAGCTCTGCAAAATTTATTTCATTTAATCCCAGTATATGCAAGGCAGGATCTTCTTTAATTTGAAATAGAAACTCATTATTAGGATCTAGCACTAAAGGGAATAATGGTGATGGAGGAACAGGGTTACCTCTACTTGTAATCAAAGCTAATCTAATATCATTTATTTTTCCATCACCGTACTGTGGAAATGCAACTATATCACCTGCTATTAATGAAAAATTGGCAGGAATTCCTCCTGTAAGAAAATAGAATTTTGCTAACAGCTCGCTTAATCGCACTTCAAAAATATTTGTTAACCTAGTTCTCTCTTCCGGATTAGAGTAAATAAGATGATTCCATTGACCAATGCCCTTAAAAGTATTGAGACGCATAGCAGGTACACCATTGACAATCACAGGATTTAATTCTCCACCCTCGCCAATTATTTCATTGTTTTCTGGCTTTGCCTCTTCTGGAGTAACTGTGAGGAGATGAACTGTTTGATTATCAATAAGTTTTGTGTCTAATGAGGCTACTCGAGGCATAAAGTTTGGTATGTTTGTCTTAGATGTAGCATAGTCTATATGTCTCATTACTTTATAGTCATTTAGAACTTGGACTGTAGGTGATTTTATATATGACTCTAGAGCACAACTAGTTTCTCTTTGGCGCAATGGTAACTTTTTATTGATTTCTTTATTAGTAAAGTGGCCGCTAGAAGTAATTACAACTTGATGATTGGGGCGTTGGTAGTAGACCAGATTAAGAAGTCCATATTGAAGTAAATGCGCATGAGGAATCAAATCAGCAATGACTTGAGGGTTTAAAGTATAACCATCACCGGAAGTATCTGGAATTTTTAAATTCTTGAAGTATTCTTGAGGTTCCATCTTACTTTTTAATTGATCTTAACTTAATTAATAACAAATAGAATATCATGAAGCTTAATATATTAATTTTGATTTGAGATAAGATGTAAGTCAAGGCTAAAGTATTTGTTTGGAATTCTCAATAACTCTTACTAGTATTTTTTAATTGTTCAAAATAGGAACAGCCACACACCTGCAATTCAAATCATCGCCTGGATGTTCCGTTGACAGTGGATCCGACCAAGAAAAATTAGATAAAATGAAAAAAGCAAAAGAAATCTTAAAAAATGCCTTAAAAGAATTAAAGTTTACTTAATTACTTGATCAAAAATTAAAATCATTAAATGATTAATTAAAATAACTCCTTAACCTCCTCTACAAACGGAAGAACTCTCTGATAAATTTCTATCTGTTTCATTCGGGCAGCAGAAAGATTATCAGGTTCCATAAACTTAGCGGCCCACAATGGACCGACTGAATCTTCGTATTCAAATTTATCACAAATACTTTTTAAGCCTTCTTTAATAAGCCCGTGTTTTACATAAGGAAGGATTTCTTCAATACACGAACTCACTCCTTCTTTATAATGACACAATATAGCTTGAATATCGTAGGCATCTTTTTCTTTATACCGTTCGGAAATTGTAATACCCTTCATAGTGAGAATACTAATTACATTGGCCATTTTAATATCACAGCTCTGTCTGCTTCCATCTGGTAAATAGCCCTCTAAACGAAAATTAATATGATGTTCGGGTAAAATATCAGCACCTCTTGCTTTTCTAGCTAAAAAATCTTCTTCTATTCTTTGATGTCGATGTTTCTTTGAAGTTCCACCGTATTCTCCAGCAAGAAAATCAATTTCAACTGCTAAGCCTTCGATTTCCCGTTCAAAAGCAAAAGGAATCACTGTACCCATTCGACTCTTTTTTTCTTGATACCCCCTTTGCTGAATCAACTGAATAATACTTGCATATTGATTTTCTGAAATGGTTTTCGCATCTACAGCTATATCAATGTCAATAGAACCGATGTGCTTAAAATCACTCTCTGGTTTTTGAAACATTTTAAGCAAAAAATATGGTGCCCAGCCACCCACTAAATAAAGCCCTTTTCTATATCTTCCCAAGATCGTCATGAGTTCTAATAATACAGATTGAGACCTATTAGCCTCATTATTATCAAAATGGCTAATAAAACGATCACTCATATTTTTAATACCTTCTCCCTTAAATACTCCGATTGTTCCCTACCTCTTGCAGGATACTTATAAAGATCAAGATAAAGTTGAATGTTACATACTACCTGGATACCTTTTATATTCTGAGTTATATTCATAATCCTTGGATCACTAGGAATAATCATATTAATATTGCCACTTATTTCTACATCAACCAGTTGAAGAGAGTCCTTCCAAAAAGCAAATTCGTTTTCAGATGAGACATAAAAATCTACTAATTGAAAACGAACAAAAGGAGCAACTTGCGTAGCCCCTGCCATACGGGTCAATGCATATTGCTTTTCTCTTCCAATTTTTTTTATTTTTTTAATCGTTTCTTCAGGAGAGGAGTCGGTATAGTAGGAACGCAATGAGTTCTTTTCAAAAAAATAAATATCTCTAATTACGTCAAGCAGATCTCCAGAGCGTTTCAGTTTCATCTGCCTTTGATTCTCTAAAAACCCTGCTTGCCTTAAAAGATTGCTAAATTTAGAGATAAAACCAATGCTTAAACCACTTAATTCCGAAAAATCACGTACTGTATAATCTTGATCTTTATAACTAAGTAAAAGGATTGCCATCCAAAGGCGATCCCTTGTAGAAAATAGAGTTACTGGATTTTGAATGTTAATGTTCACGATAATAGCATTTGTTCACATTTTGTGAACATTCTATGATTTCGTGAACATTCAGTCAACAAATTTATAGCATTGGTACTGCCACACATCTGCAATTAAAATCATCTCCTGGATGCCCCGTTGCCGGTGGATCCGACCAAGAAAAAATCTTTCCGCCATTAGATTTATGAGTATCTCTAACCCTCTCATCCCCTGAAGTTGACCATCGGTATTTTGTAATTCCTGCCTGGGTCTGCCTGAGCTGAGTTAGATCCCCGTTAAACTTTGAGATTTGGTCCCTGGCAATGAATGCCGCCCTTCGCTGTGAGACACCAAATTGTGCTTTGACTTCCTTGGCTACATCTTTAGAAAGCTTCCCTGTTTGAGCTCCACGTAGAATCAGCCTTTCAACTCGGTCAAAGTGGTCAGTACTAATACTGCTAATAAGCTTCACATTGACACGTACAAAGCTTTTTACTTCTTGGGTTATCCATGACTCAAATCTAGAATATTCTGCCCCAAAAAGCTTTTTAAAGGTCCTGTTCATATTCTCTAGATTCAGAGAGGAAGTTGATGTAGCCATTTTAGTTGCGAGCTCACGATAGAAACTTTCAGGATACTTTCTTAAAAACTGAGTCTTGGCTAAGTTCATGATTTGCTGAATGGTATCGTCATAAGCATCCTTACGCTCATCCACTTTAGGCCTGGCACGTTTGGCTTCTTCGATAATTGAATCAACATAGGGCAATACAGACTCTTCTATTATTTTCTTTAAAGCAACCGTCATTTCTCGAAGCTGTGAATAGTAACGAAACTGCAGAGGTTTGACGGATAAGGGCTTTGGAGGCTTAGGTAACTTGCGAAGAGTCTTTTTTTTTCTATTCGCCAGTAACTCCTGAGCCAAGCCATCCATACGAATAACAGCAAGACTAAGCATCAACTGCAACCTCTTCCTCAGATTCTTCTTCTGGTTCAAGAGATTCCGTTTCCTCAAAAGACTCTCTGGATTCCAGGTCTACTTGTGTTTCATAGGAGTACTCACCTGAACCAAAACGGCTAACCGCGACTTCTTCAGGTGTATAAACTCCTTTATCAATATAAATGGCGTCTATGTCAGCTTGAGCTTTTCTTAGCTCAAGTTGCTCTTTTTCAGTAAGCTGCCAAAGCGGCGTATATTGAATACTAAGACCTTCGGGAACTTCACCACGGGTCTTACCGTTCTTCTGCAGACATATCATTTTAATGATTTTCATTAACAGCGGAGTCAGAAGAGTGTTTTGCTTTGAGCGAACGTTGTCATACCAGTCCATTTTTTCTGATGTGCCGGTTCCGCCCATGCTTCCCCCTGGGCCCTCCCCAAAAAGCAAGGTGTGAGGAATTCCACTTGCTGCTACTAACCTTTCCCTAAGTACTTTCATGATTTCAGGAACACCCGTTGTGTTTAATGTCAGGCGCTCATAAGATTCATTCTCGCGTAAGACAATAGCGTTTAAAGAAGAGCTCATCAAAGAAAGTAGCTTTACCCTTGCTTCGAAAAGCTTCTCGTCTGCTTGAGAAACCATCTCGACCAGATCCTGAATCTTTAAAATAGGCACGCTAAAGTCCTGAGCAAGTGCTCCTAGAGAAGTATTCGCTGTTCGATAGTGGCTTAAAGCATCATAGACACGGCTTAAAACGGAGTCTCCCCAAAATTTATTCTTCTTGGCTAAAGCATAGGGCAAGGTCACCCCATCCGATTTTAACAATCGTGATTTATGAAAAGTAGGCTTCTCCTTAATATCCCTGGAGTCAAGTTCATAAAAAATAGGTTCTCCAAAACCCAGTGACTCTCTAAGATTATTTTCTAGTTGGGTATCAATAGGTTTAAGCTGATAGCGATCAAAGACAAACAGGTAATCGATGGAAGGAATGTTTGCTTTATTTAGGGGTGTAATAGAGTTTCTATCTTGTCCCCTAATTCCAAAATACATGCAGGCAGATCCGTAGAGACGACTCGATTTAAGTTGCTTCTCAAGAAGCTGTAAAACATTTAACCGTTCTAACTCTTCCCAAATCCAATCGACCTTTTCATTGTCTTGATCTTCTTTAACGATAATCTGAAATCCCTCGCGGAACATTTCATCAACTGGAAGATCAATTATTTTAGCGGCGATATCGTCAACTTGATATAGGTTTTCTACCTGCTCTTTATTGAGAAGCCTTTGAAAAGCTCGACTACTTTGACTTTTGTCTCTGCCTTCAATACCGAGACCTGTGAGTGTATTGATCCAGCCGTCAAGTCTCATAGCCATTGTTTTACTGTCGAGTTTGTTTAAATCTTTATTCTTTGCGGAGTTATTCATAGCCCTTCCTTCTAAATGGTTTAGAAAATAGTTTAAGGTTTTTTAGGGCTCGGAAATTTTCTATTCCGCCGAGAACGGAGGGCCTGGATTCCAGGAAGGCTCGGCTTGTCCTGCCGAGGAAGGTGTACATAAATATAGAATTAGACAGCAAATTTGTAAATATTCATTTGTAAAATTTTAATTCATTACATCATTAAGAATGCCACCTAAGGATGCCAACCATGAAAGTTGGCATCCTTAGTATAACTCCTTGAAAATAAATTATTTTTTTCAACAACTTGTTCTAAGGGGGCCAAAGGATTTGTAGTGGCACTCTTAGTAAAATTTATATTTTTTTATCGAGGATATTGTTTAACAGGTTGCTTAATTTTTACAAAATTCTAGACCCCGCCCTAATACGGGGTCCAGGGGACGAGAAACGAAAAATAGGACTTAAGCTGCTGTAATAAAAAAACTTATTCTAGACCCCTGGTATCTAGAAATTAGCGAAATGAAAGTGTAAATTGGGGTCTAGTATTTATCTAAATAAACTATTTTTACAAACCTAGCGTTGACATAATATACAACTATATGTATAAAATTATAGTAACTTGATGCCGCTGAAAAAAATTATCGAGAGTGAGGTCATTAATATGAACAAAAAAAATAAAACAAACATTGAAAAGGGTAGCGGCAATATTTTTTCTGATCTTGGTTTTCCTAATCCAGAACGTGAACAATTAAAAGCTCGTCTCATGTTACAAATTTATCAACTCATTAAAGAGCGTGGTCTCACTCAGGTAGCAGCTGGTAAGCTTCTTGGCATTAAGCAGCCTCATGTATCTAGCCTCATGCGTGGTCAATCGGGAGCTTTTTCAGTAGAACGTTTGATGGATTTTCTGATTACCCTTGGACAAGATGTAGAAATAACTGTCAGACCCACTCATAAAAAACATGGCGAAATGTCCGTAGTGATTTAAAAACTCTAAGTATTTTCTGTTTGATGTTATGGAAGCTTTTTTATGAAAAAAACTATTTATATCGAAACGACTATTCCCAGCTTTTATTTTGAGGTAAGAAAAGAACCTGAGATGCTTGCTCGTAAAAATTGGTCTAAAGATTGGTGGGATAAACATTCTAAATACTATCAGTTAGTTACTAGTGAGGCTGTTTTGGAAGAATTAAGCCGATCAAAATTCCCAAACTGTGAAAAGGCGCTTAAATTAGCAGAGGATATTCCATTACTACAGATTACAGAGGAAATTATTGAAATTGTTCAGACATATATCAATCATCATGTTATGCCTACAGACCCTACCGGTGATGCTCTTCATTTAGCTATTGCCTCATTTCATAAATGTGATTTTCTGCTTACATGGAATTGTAAACACCTTGCAAATGCCAATAAACTAGGGCATATTAGACGTATCAATATGATGCTAGGTTTGGCTACGCCTGAATTAGTAACTCCTTTAGAACTAATTGACGGAGAGTGAAAAAAATGAAAAAAGATTCTACAATCCAAGCTATTCGGAAAGTTCGACATGAAATATCATCCGAGTTTGGTCATGATCCCAAAAAGTTAGTTTTTCACTACATAGAGCAACAAAAAAGGCACTCAGCTAAATTAATAGAAAAATTACCACAAGATACCCTTAATCAGCATACGGATATTTATGTGGAAGAATCAAAATATCCACCTCTACCCTCTTAAAAAGATAGAACCATCCATCGCCTCTTTTAACTTGCGCAATTCCTCTACCCTCTTGTCATAGAACTGCGATAGCAACTGTGTAAAAGCATCGACCTGGTCATCATGAGTTGCATTTGGGAACGAACTTAGCTCATTGATAAAGTCTTCAACCCAAGGGGCCTCGTCGGGGTGAGGTAAAAAAACATTGCCTGATTCCACAATGTAGGTGACGGCATGAGCTCGCTCTGTTTTGGATCCTTTAGGATTAACCGCAATCATTCCAGGAAAATGCCTTTTGAGAACATCAAGAACAGCAGGCCCGTTTGCCTTATCCTCAACCCACACGCGCTTTGCTTTGGGATAAAGGGACATGAGCTCAACAATAGCTTTTAAAGTTTCACTAAGGCCCATATGGCGCTTGAGACGGCCAAGAACGTAAAGCTTTCCGTCTTTCTTAGCTCCCGCTAGTCCTACAACCCAATCGTTATGGCTTTTTTCTTTAAAAGATAGATCCCAGGATAAGGCTTGATTTTCGAGATCATCAGGCAGCTCATGACGACGATAAAACTGCCACCACTCTCGCTTAAAAATGTTTCCTTCGGCTGCAGCAGGCCTTTGTTGATACTGCCCAGCCATGGCTCTACTAGACATCTTCTCTTTGAGCTTTTTTAGAAACCTTAAACTAAAGCGCTCTTTGAAAAATAAACCATCTTTATAATACTTTTTTAGCTTGGGTGGATTAATGACCTCTTCATCATATTCAGCGGGTAAACAAATCTTTCGATAGGAATCAGAAGACTTTTTTAAAATATGGCCAGTGACATCGTCTTCATGTAGCCTCTGCATGACAACAATAATGAGTCCCGTTTCTTGATCATTGAGACGGTTTGAAAGCGTGTCATCAAAGTGCCTATTGGCATTTTGTCTTTCAGTATCTGACTCAGCTTTTTCAGGATCGAGCAAATCATCGGCAACAATGATATCGGCTCCCTTTCCCGTGGGAGGTGAACCAACACTAAAAGCCATTCTTCTGCCACCTTTGTTATTCTTGTAGTGACTCTTAACGTTCTGATCACTTGAGAGCTGGAAAATTTCTCCCCAATGCCCCTGATACCAATCTGAATTAATTAGATCGCGACCTTCAACACAATGATCGATGGCCAGATCTTTTGAGTGAGAGGAGTTAATAAATTTTAGATGAGGAAAGCGAGTCCAAGCCCACGGGCAAAGGGTGATTGAGTGAATATAGCTCTTCGCTGAGCGTGGAGGAATATTAACAATTAAGTCAGTTGTCTTTAGTTCGCGTCTTACAATTCTTTCAACTTCTACTTGAAGAATATTACACAAATATTTGATATGCCAGTTATCTTTAAGGGGAGTGTGAGGTTCGAGCTCCTGCCATGAGCGTTTGAAAAATTCATAGTAAGATTTCTCACAACGCCTCTTTTCAACCTCATCTTCCAGTTCTAGACGATCCTTTATCTCTAGTCTGTTAAGCATCGCTTTTGATACTCCGCTTGAAGTTCTTCATCTGTCATTTGGCTGTACCGATTAGGAATAAGGTCTTTTCCTCCGGCACCAGTATGCTCCTGCCTTGGACTGAACTCCTGCTTATTCTTTCTTTCTAGGTAAGATAAAGCGAGTTTTGGGTCTGAAAGGTTCTTAACTACCGTCGACCTGGCCTTGAAGCATGGGTAAGAATTAAGAAGGCTTTTTATACCGTAAAACTCTGGATGGACCTCACAGAAGTAATAGTACTGCTCTTCGCTAATACCCGCATAAAAACAGGCTTCCAGGACGTTACAGTCCATTTTACAAGCATCAATAAGAGACCGAACTTTACCAGATTCCTTCCACCAGGCATTGGCTGTCTTACGCACTTGAAGGGTTCCAAAGTTTTTATCGACAATTTCGTAAGCAATACTCCTCTCGCTTTTACGTTTGCCATTTGATTTAGGGCCCAATAAGGACTTTTTAGCTGTCTTCAATGGAGGTTTTGTAACCTTGGGTCTGCCTTTTTGCTTCACAGTCAATTCAACCCCCACGACTCAACCGGTAAATCGAATTGATATTCCTGCCTTCTGGGATCACCAGGCTTATATCTCCTATCAATACTTTGTATACGACCCTTAGTGTTCCACTTTTGACCACATTTTAAACAACGTTTGTCTCCATTGATCTTCATATCATACTTTGATGAGCTACAACGAGGACATAGTATTTTTCGATTCTCTTTCATCATTAACCTTGGATATGAGATGATAGTTTAAAATATCCAGTACTTCTGCGTGTATTTCTTTTTGAGGGTCTATTTGAGTGGGTTCTCCACCATGCTCAATTTTTCCCTGCCGATATTTGCAAAGCATTTTTTCTTTCAAGCTCTCGGTAAACTTCACTATTTCTCTTTCGTACTTATCCACGGGATGACTCCGCTTTCTTTCCTGTGAAATTTTCCCATCTTTCAACAATAACGTCGCAATAGATGGGGTCAATTTCCATCAACCTTGATTTTCTTTGAGTCTGCTCACATGCAATTAAAGTCGACCCTGACCCACCAAATAAGTCCAAGACAATATCTCCTGAAGAGCTACTGTTAGTCATTAGAAATTTTAAAAGCTCAATGGGTTTTTGTGTTGGATGCACAGCATTTTTATTTCGATTATATTCAAGGACATCTGAAAGAGACCTGCCTCCATGCCAGGAGTGAGCTTTACCCTTTTTCCATCCGTATGTGATGACTTCAAAACGAGGATGATACGAAAGTCGAGAAATGTTAAAGTTCTCCTTAACCCAAATAAGCCACTGAGAGACGTGAAACCCTTGTTGCAACAAAATTTTATTGAATGTCTGAGTACTATCCCTTCCTGCAGAAATATAAAAAGAAGCACCCTCCTTCATAAAAAAATCTAAATTTTCGAATACTGAGTAAATAAATTTATCAAAATCCTCACTGCTCATCTTGTCATTTTTAATTTTATCAAACTTGGCTTTCCTTTGCCCTGTCTGAACCATTCCATTTTGAGAAAAATCATAATCAATGTTATAAGGAGGGTCTGTAAAAACAAAGTCAGCTTTTTCACTATCCATCAATTTTTGGACATCTGACATGTTTGTTGAGTCACCGCATAACAATCGATGTTCTCCTAACTGATAAAAGTCCCCTGGCTTGGTCTTTGCTTCTTTCGGAGCATTAGGAACATCATCTGGATCACTAAGCCCTTCAATTATTTTTTCATTCTCCTCAACTTGAAATAGCCCATCGAAATTGACTGTTTCATTTAGCCAGCCTTCATCTATGTCTATCACAAACTCATCAAAACCTTCTTGGGTTACTGTTTGATATTGACTGCTAATAATCAGTAGCTTTTCTTTAGCATCTTTTAGATTTTCAGCAGGAATGACAAGGCAAGGAACTTCGTGAGTTTTAACTCCTGTTGAATCAACAAAAGAGGCTTTTTCTTTTGAGAAGAGCCTTTCACGTCCGTGACCATCCAATATTAAATAATCATCGTTGTCCTTCCAAACGTATATAGGAACAAACATACCCTTTTCAGCAAAAGACTTTTTAAGCCTATTATAATTATCCGTTTTCAAGTCTTTTAGATTACCTTGAATGGGCTTCAGTTTCCTGTAATCTATTTTTTTTATTTCAAAGTCTAAGACAGAAATTTGCATAGAGATTACTCTTCTTTTTTATTCGCTGTAATTAATTTATCAACAACGATATCAAAATCCTACTGACCTTGAATGACAAACATGCAAATGTCTGTTCGATAAGTATTGAACTCTGGCATTTCAGAGTCGATGTGATCTGGAACTTCGTCCAATTTCAGGATCGTACGGTCTGAATCTCTATGCCAAAGAATCGATTTCTTACTTTCTGAATAAGGATTTACGCATTCAACTTTTTGATCAAACTCAGGGTCAATTTTAGCCTCCCATTCCGATATGGATTCAAAAATAAATCCCTGATATTTTTTTCTTTCTGTCCCTTGAAAACATTCGACACCAGAGCATGATTTAAAGTTTTCAACGAATCCATCGTTTGGGTTTTTTGAGATTTTATCTTTTAATGAATGCAATATTTCGTTCATTATAATTCCTTTTTTTTGTTATTTTGCAGGCGCACAAATCCAGAAGTTATTGACCCCCAGGGGGGTCAATGAAGGCTTTTTTGGAGTTTTTTGATTAGCTAAGTTATTGATTTTATTATTATGGTAGGGCCCTATTCAGATTCAGGTTCTAGTGAGGGCAACCTTGTGGGGGTTCAAGTCCCCCCTCTCGCATCAACCCTTCTTGATCATAATTTGCTGCTCACGATCCGGGCCCACCGATACCGAGATAATGGGCAAGTTTAAAGCCTTCTCAATTTGCTTAATAAAGCTTTGGCAATTTTTAGGCAGCTTTTTAAATTGTTTGATTTGGGTAATGTCTTCTTCCCAACCAGGAAAGCTTTTATAAACCGGCTTGAGTTTTTCTAAAGCATCCGCACATGCCGGCAAAGCTTGGAGCTTTTTTGAACCCAAACGATAGCCCACGCAGACTTTAATTTGTTTGAGGCCGCTGAGCACATCCAGTTTAGTTAAAATCAAAGAAGTCAAACCATTGACCAACTGCGAATGCCGAATCACCACTAAATCGAGCCAACCACAGCGCCGCGTTCGCCCTGTCGTGGATCCAAACTCGTGCCCCTTGTCTCGTAAATACTCTCCGGTTTTGTCTTTAAGTTCTGTCGGAAAAGGACCGTCGCCCACGCGAGTCGTATAAGCTTTTGCAATCCCAATAATGTCATGAATTTGTTTGACGCCCACTCCGGTTCCGCAAGCGGCATAGCCCGAAACCGTATTGCTCGAAGTCACATAGGGGTAGGTTCCGTGATCGATATCGAGGGAAGTCCCTTGAGCTCCCTCAAAAAGAATGGACTTTTTTTTCTGCATCAAATCCCAAATCAATTCGGTCGTATCTTCGACAAAAGGTTTGAGCTTTTTTCCTAAAGCATTGTATTTTTTTAATAAAGTTTGAAGTCCCAATCCTTTTGCTTGATAGAGCTTTTTTAAATAATTATTTTTATAGGGCAGAATGGCTTTGAGTTTTTTTTCTAACTGTCTTGGATTAATCAAATCATGGACACGGATGCCTTGACGCGAAACCTTATCTTCGTAGCAAGGACCAATGCCCCGCCCCGTCGTCCCAATTTTATTTTTGCCCTTGGATTCTTCACGCAGCTTATCAATCATCTTATGATAAGGCATGATGACATGGGCGCGCTCGCTAATCCGAAGTTGTTTAGCAGAACCAATTGCTTTTACTTTTTTGAGCTGATCGATTTCTTCCATGAGGATTTCTGGGTCGAGGACCACACCATTTCCGATGATGCAGACTTTATTTTTATGAAAAATGCCCGAAGGAATTAAATGAAGAATACTTTTTTTACCGTTAATGACTAGTGTATGTCCTGCATTATTGCCACCCTGAAAGCGAGCAACGACATCCATTTTTGCACTAAAATAATCGACGATTTTGCCCTTGCCTTCGTCGCCCCATTGAGTTCCTAAAATAATTTTATTCATCTTTAATTTTTTTTTACCTTTCACACCCTTCGTTTGCATTTATATAAGCTTGATACATTGTTCCCCCTCTTAAAACGAAGAGGGGGACACAGGGGGCGTTGTGAAATTATAGTTTAAAAGATTTTGCAGAAATAATATTAGGCAATGCTTCAATTTTTTTCATGACATCGTCTCCTATGGCAGAATCTACATTATAAAAAGACAAGGCCTCGGAGGAAGACTGACTCAGACCTAACTGCATACGAGAAATGTTAATTTTATTTTCTCCGAGCAAATTACCGATGCTACCAATCACTCCAGGTTTATCAATATTGCTAATCAACAAGGTATGGCCTTGAGGAACAAATTCTAAGAAGAAGTCATTGACTCGAACAATGCGCGGGTTATGGGTTCCGAAAATAGTTCCAGCGATGCAACAATTTCCTTTTTCGGTTTCTATTGTGACTTTAACTAAACTCGTAAAATTTTCGCTTTCGCTGACCTTAGATTCAACCACTTTAATGCCTCTCTCTTTAGCTAAGAGAGGAGAGTTTACATAGTTGACACCAACATCACTTAATACTGTTTCTAACACGCCTTTTAAAACACAAGTCGTCAAAGGTGCGAGAGGGTAATTCGTGAGTTCGCCACTGTACTCGATTTTAATGCTTTGCGGACTGGCTTCTAAGAAATGACCTTGTAATAAACCCACTTTTTCACAAAGTTCAAAGTAAGGCTTGAGGACTTTTGCAAGCTCTGCAGAAATAGAAGGGAAGTTAACCGCATTGCGTATCTCGCCCTTCGTCAAATAATCGACGATTTGTTCGGCGACTTGAACCGCAACATTGACTTGAGCCTCGTCGGTGGAGGCTCCTAAATGAGGCGTGCAAACAACCTTAGGGTGTTGAATGAGAGGGTCGTTTTCTTGAGGAGGTTCTTGCTCAAACACATCCAAAGCAGCGCCGCCCACTTTGCCTGACTCTAAAGCAACGAGTAGGTCTTTTTCGTTAACAATGCCACCTCTTGCGCAGTTAACAATATAAACACCCTCTTTCATTTTTTCGAAGGCTGCCGCATTGATTAACCCCTTCGTCTTATCATTAAGAGGCACATGAGTTGTAATATAGTCTGCTTTTTTAAATAAAGTCTCGAGGTCTACAAGTTCAATCCCCATTTTGCTAGCCGCTTCTGGACTTAAGAAAGGATCATAGCCCAGCACTTTCATTTTGAGACCTAAAGCGCGATCGGCAACAATTTTTCCGATATTGCCGACTCCGACAATACCTAAATTTTTATTACATAACTCGCGGCCCATGAATTTTTTCTTTTCCCAAAGACTTTGTTTCATCGACATGGTCGCTTGAGGAATCATGCGTGAGACTGCAAATAACATGGCAATGGCGTGCTCTGCTGTAGTGACTGCATTGCCGCTCGGTGTGTTTTCGACGATGATGCCTTTTTTGCTAGCCGCTTGCAGATCAACATTATCTACGCCGATCCCTGCCCTTCCGATAACTTTTAATTTATCCGCAGCTGCAATCAAAGCTTCGTCGACCGTGGTTCCAGAACGAATGATCAGAGCATCGTAATCTCCGATAATTTTTTGGAGTTCTTCGGGTTTGAGACCCGCTTGCACTTCTACTTGTATTTCGGAGCAAGCATTTAAAATATTGAGTCCATGTTCGCTGAGTTTATCACTAACTAAAACTTTCAAGAGAGTTCCTTTCTTTGTAAATTTATATTAAACGCCAGAAATCACTTCTAGAGCTGCTCCGACCCCGGTGCCCGGTTTTAAGTCGTAGCCATTTTTAATCAACACAGACTCAACCGCAGAGATCACATTAACCGTATCCATCGGGTCATAATATCCAATATGACCGATTCTGAATATTTTACCTTTCGCTGCTGCCTGCCCGCCCGCAATGGTCATATTAAATTGATCGCGCAGGCCTTTGACAATGACTCCCGCATCCATATTATCGGGAGCATAAACCGCTGTCACTGCAGGAGAAGGCGCGTCCGGAGCAAATAACTTTAACCCCATCGCTTTAAGCGCAGCCCGGGTGGCTTTTGCAAGCAATTCATGGCGTTTAAAAACATTTTCTAGACCTTCTTCTTTCATCAAACGCAGCACTTCTTCTAAGCCAATAATTAAAGAAACCGCAGGCGTCCAAGCCGTCGTATTTTTTTGTATTGAAGCGAGTTCTTTTTTGAAGTTGAAATAAAATTTTGGCAAGTCACTGCTTTCGCTAAGGGCAATCGCTTTTTTACTTAAGGAAGCAAAAGAAAGACCCGGCGGTAGCATCAAAGCCTTTTGCGAACCACTGACCAAGACATCGATGCCCCAATCATCTGTCGGCATGTTGGTCACACCCAATGCAGTGATTCCGTCGACTACCAACGCGGTCTCGGGAAGATCTTTCGTTAACTTAGCCAGTTCTGCAATCGGGTGTAAAACACCTGTCGAAGTCTCGGAAGCCGTTGTAAAGATAGCGCGGTATTTATTTTGCTTCAGTTTTTCTTCGACAATTTTAGGGTCTACTGCTTGGCCCCACTCTACTTTAATCACATCATGATCTAGACCATAGCCTTGACAGATGTCTCCCCACCTCTCACCAAACTTGCCGCCATCGATGCAAAGTGCGCGGTCACCTTTGCGCATCAGGTTGACCACCGAAGCTTCCATGGCCCCACTACCACTGCTGGCAAACATGAGAATTTCATTCTCGGTCTGATAGAGCCATTTGAGACCTTCTCTAACTTTTTCAACGATTTTTTCAAAGGCTGCCGTACGATGATGAATAATTGGTTGAGCCATTTTTAATAAAACGGATTCGGGTACGGGAGTCGGCCCTGGTGCCATGAGACGATAACGGTACATTTTAATTTTCTCCTTTAATATTTAATGAAAAATTTCCATTTTAGTGGAAACGATGGAAATTTTTGTTTTGTTATTTCAAGTAGTTAATGTTATGGCTGTGTAAATTTTAGTCAATTATAGACTTCTTTACAAACCTGTTGCGCAGCTCAATGACTGTGTTGGTTTCGTCGAGCTAGTTTTATCATTGGCCTCAATCTAGTCACGCTACGCCTTCGGCCATGGAACGTAAGCCAGTCTTCTCAACCGCCTTGTCCTTGGGCTGCTCTCGACGGTTTGGAAAAAAGTCTAACTATATAAACCTCTTTAAATTTCTATTTTTAATCTTCATTTTAACCATAAGGAAGCCCTATGGAAAAAGATTTTTTTAAATCAAAAAACTATCAGAAACTCGTACAAAAACTTAAACGCATGCTTCCTGCAACAGATGAAGAAAACTATCATGAGTCCCGCATCAAAAGCTACTGGGAAATAGGGGAAATCATCTATGCAGTCAAGAAAACCCTCGGCCCTAAACAAAAAATGGCTTACATTGCCCACCTAGCAGAGGATCTGCAGAGACAAAAGTCTTACTTTTATGATATTCAACAATTTTACCAGCGTTTCCCTAAAACACTTCCCAAGGTTTTGCAACAAAGGCATTTAAAATGGTCGCATTGTAAGCAAATTCTTCCTATCGAAGACCCTAAAGAAGCCCTCTTTTATTTAGAACAAGCGGTCGAAGACGAGCTCTCGGCTCCGCAAATGCACCGGGCCATCAAAAGAGATCTCTATCAATGGGCAAAAATAAACTCAAAAGCTCCTATTCTACAACGCCCGACTTCTCCCCTCTTTGTTTTTTCGGCAAGACTTTTGCGTGTAAAAGACGGAGACACCCCCGATGTCATGGTCGATCAAGGTTTTGACACTTGGCGTAAGATGACGGTGCGACTACGCGGTGTCAACACACCGGAACTCCACGGCCCAAAGCATGAGCTGGCTCTCCAGGGCAAAGAGTTTTTGCAAAACACTTTAGGCCCTTTAGATCGCTTTATTTTGATTACCTATAAAACGGATTCTTTTGGTCGTTTTATTGGGGACATCCTTTACCACCCGGTTTGGAAGGATCTAGAAAAAATTTTTTACAAGGGGATTTTTTTGAATGCTCAAATGATTCAACTGGGTTTGGCTAAACCAATGTTGTATTAGAATTAGCCCCCAGCATAACAAAGACCCACAACTAAAAACCTTAGGTGATTTTTTTGTCTTTATTTAAACTTGTTTCCAATTCATCGATCACTGTAGCTTTCCAGCAAGGGGTTCGCAAAAAGTAAGAAGCCCGAGCAATTAAATGCGAGGCAATCGGTAAAGTAAGGTAGGTAAAAAAGATCACAATAACCCCTTCTACAGTCACTCTAAAGTCCTTTAAATAAAAAATGACTCCTAACACAAGACAAGAAAGACCAAAAGAAGCCGCTTTGGAGGCTGCATGTAAGCGGCTAAAAAGATCCGGAAAACGGTATACTCCCAAAGCAGCTAAAAAAATAAAGAGACAGCCAATTAAGATTAAAATGGAGATCAGTACTTGCATTATGCTTGAGCCTTTTTTTCTAAATGTTTGGCAAATGCAGCGGTTCCTATAAATGCCAAGAAAGACCAAATTAAAACCGAATCAAAAAAATACAGCATTTGAGTTGTGGCAGCCAACATAACCATCAAGCCCACTCCTATGATGGCAAGTAAATCAAAGGCCACCAGGCGATCGGTTAAAGTTGGGCCTTTAAGTAAGCGCAATAAGGCTAATAAGGCCGCTACTGCTAAAAGGCCAAAGGCTGTGTATTGTACCCACATGGTAATCTTCATCTCAGTATCTCCAATATATATCTTTCCATTTTATTTTTTATACTTTGAATAAAAATATTCTTATCTTTTAAATACATCACATGGACAAAGAGGGTTTTTCTATCTGAGGAAACATCTAAAGATAAAGTTCCCGGTGTCATAGAAATAAGATTGGTCAACATGACAAGCTCTAAGTCGGACTGAATATCTAAAGGAACCGCAACCACTCCGGGGCGCATGTGGTGACGGGGCGTCAGGGCATCATAGGCAAGGATTAAATTAGCCACCAATAATTCCTTTAGATAAAAAAGAATGAATCTGAGCACGGCATAGATTCGAAAAAAAAACTTCATGATTGAGCCCCTAACACAGCATTAATATAAATTTCTTTTTGCATCAGAACTTCTGCTGCCTCTAATGCCCAGGTAAAGATATGGTGCCCTTGAAGCCCTAATAAACAAGTCGCAGCAGCTAAAAGACTCATTGCAAAATACATACTTTTTGGAAGTTTAATCACTTGATTGACAATAGAGGAGTTTGTCGTATTGGGGTTATCTTTCCAAAAAGCCTCTGCCCAAATCTTTAGCATGGAAAATAAAGTCAACAGACTGACTCCAAGAGCGATTCCTGCTGCAAGATAAGATCTTTGATCCAGTACTTCTTTAATCAATAGAAACTTAGCAAAAAAACCGGAGAGTGGTGGAATTCCCGCTAAACCTAATGCAGAAATTAAAAATAAAACTGCCAAAAAAGGTAAGCTTTTAATAAAGCCTCCCATTTTTTTGAGCTCAGTATTGCCTACAGAGTGTTCTAATGCGCCTCCCACCAAGTAAAGATTGGTTTTGGCAAACATATTGTGAATGACAAAATATATAGCAGCGGCAATTGCGGCTTTAGAAAGGAAAGCCAAACCTAAAACCATGTAACCAATCTGACTGATAATATGAAAAGAAAGGAGTTTTTTAATCTCGTACTGAACTACTGCACCCAGGACGCCTAAAACCATGGTTGCACACGCAATAATGATCAACCATGGATGAATAAAATGGTGTAACTCAACAAAAACAATGGTCCAGACTCGAAACAAAGCATAAACACCTACCTTGGTGAGTAGGCCTCCAAATAAGGCTACCATAGCGGAAGGTAACTGAGGGTACGAAGCCGGTAACCAAAAATAAAGAGGAAAAACACCTGCTTTAATTCCAAACGCAATCGTCATAAGAAGCGCTGGCATCATGAGTTGAGATGGAGGGTAAAGTGCAATCTTCCTCCCTAAGTCGGCAATATTGAGAGTACCTAAGTTACCATAAAGCAATCCCAGGGCAGCCAGGAAAAAGGCTGACGCCAATAAATTAAGGGTGACATATTTAATGGCGCCTTCAATACGAGTGCGTTTTTTTTCTAAACTCATTAAAACAAAGGAGGCCATCAGCATAATTTCGAAACAAACAAAAAGATTAAAAAGGTCTCCAGTCAAAAAAGACCCACAAACTCCCATAAACAACAAATGGATTAAAGGATAATAACCAAGTTCTTTTTCTCTAGAACCAATTCCTTGAGACCAACTAAAAACAGAGACACTCAAGGCTAGTAAACTGGAAGCTAACAACATGATAGAACTGAACGGATCAATAATAATATTGATACCAAATGGAGGCTGCCAGTTTCCCAACCACAAAACTTGGAGACCTTCGTTTTGAACTTTTTGAAAGATAAATATCGAAATAGCTAAATGAAGTGTAAAACTGAGGACACTGATAAAGCGTTGCGTCTTAACAAATGCACTTAAGCTAAAAGCCAAGATGGCCGTTAAAAGTGGAAGAATAATCGGAGCTATCAGGATCCATTGCATTATTCACCACTCCTGATTTTATCGACATCGTCTGTGCCAATCGATTTATACACTCGATAGATGAGGACAATAAAAAAAGCCTGCATACCAAAACCAATGACAATAGCGGTTAAAATGAGTGCTTGCGAAAGCGGGTCTGCATAGGGAAAAGATAATTGCTGGGCCCCTTCAGAAATAATTGCTGGCTTGGCTTTATATAAACCTGCAGAAAAGAAAAGAATCAAATTAACTGCATGGCTTAAAAACAAAACTCCAAAAAGCAATTTGAGCAAGCTTCGTCTCAACAAGAAATAAATTCCCGCAGCAAAAAAAATACCACTCATTAAAATAAAAGAGAAACCCATTTTTAATCCTCTGATAAAAGCACAACGATACCTGTTACCATTCCCCAAACTAAAAAAAAGACACCCAAATCAAATAATAGAAACGAAAACACTTGGTCCCCAAATTCCGGTTAAAAATGGCTGGGATTTTACAATAGCAAAAAAACCGCTAAGTAGAGCCAACCACCAGCCTATTTGAATCAAACGTCTAGGGGGAAAAAAACGGAACCAAAAATTACTTTCGTAACCGATGGCCATTTTTTTTAGAGTAAAGGCACAGGCCATAATCAGCCCGCCGATAAAACCTCCACCGGGTTCATTATGGCCACGAAGTAAAAAAAACAAGGCCATCAAACATTGAATCGGAAAAATAAAGCGCTCGGCAGATTTTAAAATGACTGAATTCATATAGCTACTTGGCTTTTCTTTTTAATAAAGCAAAGATACCCATGGCTGCCATCGCAAGGACTGTGATTTCACCTAAGGTATCAAAAGCTCGAAAATCGACTAAAATCACATTGACCACATTTTTTCCAAATGCCATCAAATAACTATTTTGAGCATAGTAATATGAAATAGAGTGCTCGGTTTGTCGCGCCGCCTGAAGCAGCATGATAGTAAACAAAGTTCCCATCCCAACAGCGAGTATGGCATCACGCAGTCGATTTTTCCAATTAGAAAAAGATTGAAATTTGGGCAAACGGTAAACGGCCAGAATAAAAAGGATGACTGTGAGTATCTCAATTAAAGCTTGGGTAATGGCTAAGTCGGGCGCAGAAAAAACCGCAAAAATTAATGTTACGAGTAAACCCACACAGCCTATATGCACTAATAAATTAAGCCGTGAGCGAATAACGAGCATACGCCCAATGAGTATCAAAACAAATAAGACAAATAATAGATTAAGCCAACTGACTCTTAAAATAGGTTGATCCCATTGACTGAACTTGAATAAAGCCAAGGAAAGAACCACTAAAGAAAAACAAATGATGCTGGCTAAGTAGTTTCTTAGATTACCATGTTGGAAAAATTGAGTTAAAATACGTGCAAAAGCTAATAAGCTCTCTAAGCTTTTTTCGTAGAGCCCCGAGGGTCCAAAGCGCTGGACAAAATTAACCCATGATTTTCCCCAATTGAGAAAAAACTCTCTTTTAAACCATAAAAGAAAACCTAAAAGTAAAGTCAATCCACTGAGAGCTAAGACAAAATTAAAACCATGCCATAATTGAATGTGGGAAGCTTTTGCAGAAGAATCCATGACTGTTGTAGCACTTGAAATAAGTGGGTTTAAAATCGGGTATACCAGGATTCCCATCGAAATACTGAGTAAGGATAAAACACAGGGGCCTAAATACATTTTAAAATGGGTTTCCTTTATTTCGCCTTGAATACTATTTTGTTTGCCAAAGAAAACTCCATAACCGACAATAATTGCGGCTGTCACAGTCAATAAATTAACCAAAATGAGTAAGCTAGTTTGTAGTTGCGAAAATGCATGACTATGTAAAGCTGCTTCATACATAGTTTCTTTGGCAACAAAGCCCAGTAAAGGTGGGATACCTGCCATCGATAGAGTCGCCAAAACCACCGCAAAGGCGGATACCGGCATCTGCTTAGCTAATTGACCTAATTTGCGGATGTCGCGCGTTCCGGTCTGCTGATCGATAATGCCCGTTAGCATAAAAAGTGCACCCTTGTATAAAGCATGTACAATCAAAAAAATGAAAAGCGCTTTGATGGACTCCTGAGTTCCCAAGCCCAAAAGAAAGACTAAGACACCTAAAGCACTGATGGTGGTAAAAGCGAGTAGCTTTTTAAGATCGACTTGAGCCAAAGCAATGATGGCACCTAATAGCATGGTGATGGCTCCCCCAATCATGAGTGTCATTTGCCAAAGTTCCGTTTCTCCGAGGGTAGTCTGTAAGCGTAATAAAAGATAAATGCCTGCTTTGACCATGGTTGCGGAATGCAAATAAGCACTGACCGGTGTGGGAGCGGCCATTGCTCCAGGAAGCCAAAAATGGAAAGGAAACTGTGCCGATTTTGTGAATGCCCCGATCATCACCAAAACCACGGTAGCCAAGTAAAGTGGACTTGTTTTTATCAGGCTCGCTTTTTGAATAATGTGTGTGAGTTCGGTTTCTCCGGTGACAG
>JAUHYS010000218.1 GCA_030426445.1 bacterium | reverse complement strand
TATTTCACTCCATTTTTACATTTACTATATTAAAGTTTTACAAAAATATTAATATACAATGGCACTATAGCATAAAACCTTACCGCAAACAAGCTTTCCCACACCAAACTCCCAATATAAAAAAGACAAAACCCAACACGGTACTTAAAAGTATATTTACCAAAGCCAAAGTATATCTCCCTTGATCCGAAAGCGTCACAATCTCTAACATATAAGTCGAAAAAGTCGTGTAAGCCCCTAAAAAACCGATCATGATAAAATGGCGCAACTCAGGACTGAGACCTGATTTTGCCTCGACCCAACTGAGTATCACCCCCATAAACAGACAACCGCTTAGATTAACAGTTAGGGTCCCCCATGGAGGTTCGATATCGAGACGCTTAAATAAAAGGCCACCAATGATAAAGCGGCTTAAGGCACCCAGTGCTCCCCCCATTGCGATCCATAAAAATTGCATACCCTAGAATTATTCCTATTCAACCTTTTGGTCAATTTACTTTCAGTTGTTTTTTTTCTATAAATAAATAATGATTACGCATTTTCCACCTTTAAGCCAAGAAGATCCAGATGGCCTCCTTGCCATGGGGGGCGACTTAGAAACTCCCTCTCTCAAACTTGCTTACGAAAGTGGCATTTTCCCTTGGCCGATGGAGAACTACCCCTTGCTTTGGTTTAGCCCACCTCAGCGAGCCATTTTAGAGTTTAAAGGTTTACATATCCCTAAACGTTTCAAACAAGAACTCCAAAAAAAGGGCTTTCACTACCAGGTGAATCAAAATTTTACTGAGGTGATTCAACACTGTGCTCAGGGAAAAACTCGCCAGTCTTCTGGAACCTGGATTTCTGAGCAAATGATTACAGCCTATACACAATTTCACCATGCAGGTTATGCCCATAGTTTTGAGTGTTACAATTCGGAAGGCAAGTTAGTGGGGGGGCTCTATGGAGTCGGTATCGGAAAAATGTTTGCAGGTGAGAGTATGTTTTTTCTTGAGTCGGGGGCCTCTAAAGCGGCATTGCTTTATGCATGCGATTTTTTAAGTAATCGTGGAGCAACTTGGATGGATGTTCAGGTCATGTCACCTCTACTAAAACAATTTGGCGCTAAAGAAATTCCGCGTGCAGCATTTATAAAAAAACTTAAAAAAGCTACTGCAGAACCGAGTTTATTTCATGATTAAAAAACGAAATGAATAAAATATAAAACCTCCCTTCTAGATTTCTTAATTGCAATTAAAAGAAATCTAAATATGATCTTAAAAAAAATTCTTATCTAAATTTTTAAATAAAATGAGGGGTGTCCATTTGTCTTTATTAATAGCCAAGTTCAAAGCTTATTACTTTATTTTCATTCTCTGCATTTTCATCACACCTGAATCTATTCGGTCTCAGGAAACAGAAAAGACTTTTGAAATAAATAAAGAGAGTAAAAATTCCGCAGCTAGACTCATGGCTGAAAAATACCGAAATCGAAAACATTTTTTTACCACCAGCTATCTCTTTACCGCTGACCCATCACAAAGCCTAAGTGATAGCCAAGGAAAAATTTCTGTTTTTCGCCACCGCTTTGATTGGAGTTTTATTTATTTGATCAATAAAAAAATAATCCCTGGCTTCAGCTTCAACTACGAGCACTCAAATTATGACCTTTCTGAGATTTCAGGTACTTTAGGGTTAAGGGATGCTGTTATGGACCAGGGCATGCGACTGCGTTTTGGTCCCAGCTTACTCATTAAAATTTCGGATCATTGGTCTACTTTCTTTGCCTTTTACCCCAATTTTAGCCTTGAGTATGGGGCCAATTGGGGAAATAGCTTTCGTTATTCTTCGATTGCTTTTGCTAGCTATCGCTTTAACCCTAAAATTTCACTACGATTTGGCGTATTGGTGATAGGATCACGACCAGAATCCGGAACCTTAGTGATCCCCATTATTGGCTTTGAATGGAAGCCCAACAAAAAATGGGAGACAGCTATTGGAGGCATTACAGACGGGCCAGGCATTTATGTCACTTACCAGGTCCATAAAAAAATTAAGCTTAAGCTTGATGCTAGTTGGGTCTTGCATGAATTTCGCCTTAACAATGATGGAGCCATTCCCAAAGGAGTCTTAGAAGACATGAAAGTCCCCATTCGGTTAGGAATGATTTATGAACCTTGGACTTTTATCAGCATCAACCCCTTTGTTGGAAGCAATGTTTGGTCACGTTATCGTATCCGTAATGCTCAAGGTGAAAAGGTGCAAACCGTCTACGGTAAACCTTCTTTTACAACAGGAATCGGGATTAATGTAAAATATTAAGAGCCTTTTTTTGTATATAAAGAACATATACTTCTTAGTTTTTAAAGCATATTGAAACGCCATAAAAATACTTTATCCAATTAAAAAAATTGTATGATGAATAAACCTTTAACCTTTATACTTTTATTTCTCCTGATTTCTTTATCGGCACACGCACATCGCTCTGGATGCCATAGTAAGCATAGCTGCCCTTCCGATAACCAAAGCTATATTTGTGGAGACATCGGTCACTGCTCCCAATGCCCAGACAATTTATATTGCAAGGATGGTCAGCCAAGAAGTACAGAAACAAAAAATTTTCTAGCTCCGAGTTATAATACTCCTCAATCAGGCAATCTAAATACCAGTAGCCCCAACTATTTTAGAACGGTGATTCACGTTATCGATGGGGATACTTTAGTTTTAGACGGAAATGAAAAAGTTCGCCTCATTGGAGTGGATACTCCAGAAAGCGTTCACCGAAAAAAACCCGTGGAATACTTTGGCAAAGAAGCAGCTGCCTTCACTACACAAATGGTAGAAGGCAAAAAAGTCCGCCTAGAATTTGAAAAAAAATCTAAAGATCTCTACGGACGCTCTCTAGCTTATGTTTACTTACAAGACGGCACTTTTTTAAACGCCGAAATCATCAAACAAGGTTACGGTTTTGCCTACACCAAATTCCCCTTTAAATGGAAAGCTCAATTTCGCCACTACGAACGCGATGCTAGAGTCAATCATAGAGGCATGTGGAAATCTAAAAGCTCTCTGGTCAAATGAAATTGAGATCTTTTTATTAATCTAACTTAATTTTCCATACTATTTAAAACACTAAAGAAGCGCGAGTGTGTTTAATCACGACTTCTTTGGTGTAACCAAAGCTAATACTCAAGGGCAGAAAGTTTTATATGCCCAGGCTGGAGGAGAAACTTCATCGGAGGGAACGATTACTGCGCCTAACGAAATCACGGCGCCAAGTACGATCACAGCACCTGGCACCATTACCGCGCCTGGTACCATTACCGCACCTGGATCAATTACTGCGCCTACCGAAATCACGGCGCCCTCTGGCATAACAAGTGAAATCACAGCGCCAACAAATCTAACTGAGGAGAAAGTTAGAGAAGCTCAAGCGACCTTAGACGCAAATTATGTACAAAAAATGACGGCAATTTTCCAAAAAATTTATGATAATAAGCCGCTCGATGGTTGGGAATTATCCCTTTACATCAATTATTATAATAATGAAGTCAACAAAGTGCTCTTTAACAAGGTACAGGAACTTTCTTCAATGGAAAGTGAAAGTACTCGTTAATTGAAAGCTTTTATTATGAGGGTAGGCTGTATTATCAGACCCTACCCTCTTATTTCATTTGTTTAGTGTAGAGAGAACAAAATGCAATCATTTGACATTTGTTTAATCAACCCACCCACCACGGACCCATTTGAACAAAGCTCTTATTTTCCCATGGCACTTTTAACTCTTGCGGGTGTCTTAAAAAACAATCAAGTTTCCACTCAGCTTTGGGATTTTGATTTATTCTTTAAAAAAAAGGGAGATTTATCTGAAAAAGAATTTCGCAAGCTATTAAGATGTGGTGTAGATGCCTGTGGATCAAAAATATTTGCCATCTCTTCAATTTGCTCAAATTTCCCGATGGCTATCTGGAT
>JAUHYS010000217.1 GCA_030426445.1 bacterium | reverse complement strand
CTGCCGGGAATGGCCCAAATGCCAATATGTCGTTATTTTTACAACGATTAATCGCTGGAAGAATCACTTCCGATTCTTCATTCCCCATTTTTCCGTTTTCCCCTGCATGAGGATTCAAGCCACAAACTGCAATGCGTGGTGAATCCATCTTAAAATTTTCTACCAATGCTTGATAAGTTAAACGAATCGTCTGCAAAATTTTTGTTTGATTTAATAAAGAGGAAATTTTTTTTAAAGGCTCGTGAATTGTCACCAGACTTACTTTTAAAACAGGACTGGCCATCATCATAATAAAATCTTGAGTCTGAGTCTTGGCTGCAAGGTATTCGGTGTGCCCGGGAAAAGGGAAGCCTGCAGCCTGGATATTTGCCTTAGAAATCGGTGCTGTCACCAAGGCATCCCAAGTTTCAGGACTCTGGGCGCCTTCCATAGCTGCCTCTAAATAATCCCAACTGGCTCGACCGGCTTGTTCAGCGCTTTGATAAGGGCCCTTTGATACAAAGTAAACTTCTTCTTTTTTTAGCTTTGAAAAAAACCGTGCATCCCCATAAACTCTAAACTGGGCTTGTGATCTAAATTTGGGAATGGCTTTTTGAATGACTTCGGCGCCAATTCCCCACGGGTCCCCCATGGTGATGGCTATTTTGGGTTTCATGATTTGATTTCGATATAGTTACTGTCTTTGAGTTCTTCAACATACTTTGCCATCTCTTCTTGAATCTTAAGTTCAAAGACTTGTTCACGGAGTTGCTCACGAATAGCCTGGTATTCTTCTCCAGCCAAAGTCTTACGTGAAAAAAGTTTAATGACATGAAGCCCCATATTTGAACGTACAGGTTCACTGACCTCTCCCGGTTGGAGACCCGAGATAACTCCAATAATTTGTTGATTGAGTTGGCTAACTGGATAAATTTCTTTTTTAGCCGCGCCAGGAAGCTGAGAGTACTTTTTACCCAATTCTTCAAATTTAGCATTGCTTCTGGCTTGTTTAACAACCTCCGAAGCCTTTTCGTTAGCAGCCAAAACATCATCTGTACTGGCATTTGGGTCTAAAGGTAATATTACTTGTGCAATTTCCACGCTTTGGTATTGCGCAAATTGTTGCGAATTTTTGGCAAAGAATTCTTCTAGATCTGCATCGGTGACTCGGACTCGTGGAGCAATGACCTGCCCCATAAACTTGACTGTCCTTAGCTGATTTTTGAGTTCCTTCTTATACAAATCTAAGTTACTGCCTTTGCTTTTGAGTTCGGTATTGAGTTGATCTTCGGTCATGTCATTGCGTTTTAGGACATTTTGAATTGCTGTTTCAATGTCTTGGTCTGTCACCACAATACCACGCCTTGTAATTTCTTTATCCACTAAGGCTTCACCAATGAGTTTTTGCAAAGCCAAATCTTTCATTTGTTCTTCTGTTAACTCACCTTTTATTTTATCTCGCATGGCTGCTAATTCTTTTTTCTTTTGTTTAATTAACTCATCTAATTGATATTGCGTAATGGCATTTTCGTTCACCACTGCAACAATGCGATCAATCATTTCTGCATTTGCACTACTGATTAATATGGATAATATGCATGCTACTGCCAAAGTAAAAAAAGAAAAATATTTCATTTTCATAAAGTGATCCTCTCTAAGACTTCTTGATTAATTTTTATTTGCTTTTTTTTATATAGTTCCTTGATGAGTTCTTGTTTTAACTGTTCTGCCTGACTTTTTCTTAAAGCCACCTTAATTTTGTTTTTAACTTCTTCAAATTTTAAAGTTCGTGAAGATTTTTTTTCTATCACCTTAAAAATATGAAATCCATATGCACTGGGAATAATCGGAGAAATTTCTCCAGGATTCATAGCAAAACAAACAGAAAACTCTCGAGGGTATTCTTCTCGATGAATCCAGCCCAAATCCCCACCCTTTCTACGTTCTGGTGCAATCGAAAAGTCACGAGCTAGTTTTGCAAAATTGGCACCCCTTTTTAATCTTCGCATCACTTGATCAGCTTTTTCTTTTTTATTGAGCAAAATATGTCTCACGTGAACACTGTCTTTTTCGTGATACACCTTTAAGTTTTTTTGATAAAAATCCTTTTGTGCTTCTTCACTTGCAGTCTCAACCAGTTTTAATTTTGAAAACAAATAGCTTTGAACGAGCCATTTTTCTCTTTGGGTCTTTTCCCAATCACTTCCTTTAATTTGTCTTTCTTTTAAAGCCTTTTCAAACAAATTTTCTGGATAAGCTCCCTTTATTTTTTGAATTTCTTCTCTCCCTTTGCCTAATAATTCAACTTCTTTTAAGCTCATCGTACTTTTTTCTGCTTCTTGCAATAATAACTGGTGTTCAATCCACTGATTTAAAAGCCGCTCTTTTTTCTCAGAAAACTGCTGTGAAACCCGGTAGACCTGACCAGGATAGTGCTGGTATTCAGCCTTTAAATAGTTTCGAAATTCACCCACCTTTATTTGAAAAGCTTTCCCTGAAACTAAAATTTCTGAATCCGCTGCAGAATGATCACAACTGGTTAAACTAAGAACAAAGCTCAAGATAAAAAAAAACAAGAAAAAATCAAAAAATTGCTTTTTTTTAAAAAAAACATAATAATTTCAATACAAAAAATGCGTCGGAGTCCTACGCCTCCGACATTTTTTATCTTTTTGAATAAGTCAAAATAACAGTTTCATTTGATCAAAAAATCATTCAAAATTACTCTCAGCTTTAGCTCAGGTTCATTAAAAATTATTAGCCTATTTTTACTTTAGGCTTTATGTAACAGTCTATAGCTTATTACAATCCAATCCTCAAGCAGGATTTAGGCTCTTAGAGCCTTTTCAATTTTTATTAGGAGTTTAATATTATGAAGCTTTTTAAAAACCTCACAGCAATATGCTTATGTTTATTGCTACTTTCCTGTAATTTCGGAAAAAAAAACGATGATGCGAGTTCCCCACCAAAAGGACAAAGTACTGAACAAGCCAATAAGCCATCACTTGACCCCAATAAAAAGCCGGAATTTGACATTAAGTTTCCAGAAGGCTGGGAAACTCAAGAAGGCTTTATGGGTACTAAAGTGAGTGCAATTGCACCTGAAAAAGACCCTCAACATAATTTTGGTGCTAACTTAAACGTTGTTGAAGAAACGCTTCCTACTACTATGAGCCTTAGTGCCTATTTTGAAGCCAGTAAAAATGCCCTTAAGACCATGTTAAAAGGCACAAAAGTCATTGAGGAAGGTGATATTGAGCTTGCTGCTGGTAAAGGTAAATTCGTCACCATCACCCACACACATATGGGCTTCCCTCTCAAGGCTAAGGCATATACAATAGTGCATAGCAAACACGCCTTTGTGATTACCGGGACTTCAACCATTGAAGGCTTTGATAAAGTTGAAGCCACCTTTGACCAAGCTGCAAAGACTTTTACTCTAAAATAGTTGTTTTTAATTTTATAAAAAAAATGAACCTGAATTTTGCTACGGTATTTTTGCTATAGCGAAATTCAGGTTTTTTATTATTTAGATTTTAAAATACTCATGAGTAAAATAAAGTTGATTTTAAAATACTCATGAGTAAAATAAAGTCTATGTTAAAAAAATCACGTTATTTAGAAACTTGGATTACTAAAGATCTCAAAGATAAAATGGTCATGGTCGGTGGACCCAGGCAAGTCGGCAAAACCACACTCGCTTTTAATCTATTAAAAAAAAAGACCACAAATGTAGCTAAACACCCAGCTTATCTTAATTGGGATATTGTTTCTCACCGTGCAAATCTAATGAAGGGAAAAATACCGTCTCAGCAGCCTCTCATTATTCTTGACGAAATTCATAAATTTGCCCGTTGGCGCAGTCTTATTAAAGGTTTTTATGATGAACACCATCCCGAAGTCACTTTTCTTGTCACGGGTTCTGCAAAACTGGATCATTATCGCAAAGGAGGAGACTCGCTTCAGGGACGCTATCACTATTACCGCCTCCATCCTTTTTCTTTAAATGAGATCAGTCGACGACCCACTTTAA
>JAUHYS010000216.1 GCA_030426445.1 bacterium | reverse complement strand
TCTTGCTGAGTTCCGACTGCAATTATTTTTTTATCTTGAATGGCTAGAGCACCCGAGTGGATTTGCTCTTTGACATCCAAAATAATTTTTTGTGCACTGTAAATCTGAATTTGTGAAGACAAGTTAAATTCCTTTATTTATTCTAAGGCACCATTATCAATAAAACGTTTTTGGTGAATGTAGGCCGCAATTAAAATCCGTGCAGGCCGATCAATTTTTTCTATTTGTTCTAAATTTTCTTTATCGACAATTTCAAGGTATTCTATTTTAAGATGGGGAGATTTTTCTAAAATCGATTTTGCTACAGCCAACAATTTTTCAACTTGCGTTTCCCCATTTTTTAAAAGCGCCTGTACAGCTTGAATGGCTTGCGAAATCCCCAGCACTTCTTTACGTTCTTCTTCATTTAAATAGACATTGCGCGAACTCATCGCCAAGCCATCTGGATCGCGTAAAGTTGGCACGCCGATAATTTCGATAGGCATTAAAAGGTCTTTGACCATGCGACGAATGACCTGCAATTGCTGAAAATCTTTTTCGCCAAAAACTGCCACTTGAGCTTGCACAACATGAAATAATTTTGCCACAACTGTCGCCACCCCCATGAAATGTCCGGGACGAAAAGGTCCGCAAAGTCCACGGGTGAGTTCGGTCACGACCACTTTTGTTTGCTCACCTGCTGGGTACATTTGCTCAACTTCGGGCATCCACAAATAATCGACTCCGCGTTGCTGAGCCAATTTTTGATCGCGCGCTGCATCGCGTGGATAGCGCTCGTAATCTTCGTTAGGACCAAATTGAGTGGGGTTCACAAAAATGGACATCACCGCCACGTCGCTGTGTTTTTTGGCAACATCCACAAGACTAAGATGTCCCTCATGCAAAAAACCCATAGTGGGCACAAAACCAATGCGTTTTCCCTGTTGCAACAAGGACTGGGAAAGTTTTTGCATTTCTGAAACTGAAGTGATGGTTTTGATAACAACTCCTAAAGTAAAAGTTATTTTTTGGGCTTCAAACGCCCCCTGTCCCCCTCTTCGTCTCAAGAGGGGGACTATGAATCGTCTTTCTTAATTAGGTTACTAAGTTTTTTATATATTACGAGATTCATCTAGATAAGATTTTATTTTAAAAAAAGGTTAATATGTTGTCCCCCCTCTTGAGACGAAGAGGGGGACAGGGGGCGTTTGATTAAGCGTCTTTATAGCTATGAGCTTCGTCTGGAAAACTTCCGCTCTTCACCTCTCTAATATAATCCTTTATCGCTGCATGAACGGCGACACCCAAATTAGCGAAGTGCTTTACAAACTTGGGTTTGAATTCGGTGAACATTCCCAAAAGATCATAACAAACCAAAACCTGGCCATCGCAATGCGGACCCGATCCAATGCCAATGGTAGGAATTTCAATACTCTCGCTAATTTTCTTGCCCAGCTCTGTAGGAATGCCTTCCAAGACAATGGCATAAGCTCCCGCCTGAGCAATGGCTTTAGCATCGCTTAAAATTTTTTTTGCGGCTTTTTCTCCCCGTCCTTGAACTTTATAACCTCCCATTTGTTTAATATGCTGCGGTGTCAAACCCACATGACCCATCACAGGAATACCCAATTGAACAACGGCGTTGACGATTTCTGCGATTTCCTCTCCGCCTTCCATTTTAACTGCATCGACTTTGCCACGCTTGAGAACTTGACCACAAGACCGCACCGCATCTTCCTTAGAAGCTTGATAAGACATAAAGGGCATGTCTCCAATAAGATGTGCCCGCTTGGCCCCCATTGCCACACAATGACAATGATAAATCATGTGATCTAAGGTCACGCCCAAGGTATTGTCCCTACCCTGCACCACCACACCCAAAGAATCTCCTATCATGATCGAGTCAATACCCGCCTCATCAAAAAGTTTGGCCATAGTAAAATCATAGGCCGTCACAATCGTGATTTTTTCACCTGCCTCTTTTTTAGCAACTAATTGTGGCACGGTGAGTTTTGCTGTTTGTGGAGTTTGTTTGGACATGTCTTAAACACCTCTAATATATTATATAATATTAAGTAGAGCTGAGAAATAGGCTCTACTTATTGACTGGATATGCTGACATAATGTTTGTCTATTTGATTTTTCTTCATATGCAAAATACCTTTTAAGATCTCCTTGTAGTCTTGATGGTTACGCACAATATCGGTTTCGGTACAGTTGACTGTAAGCAAAGGCGTGTCTTCATACTGAAAAAAATAATGGTTATAGGTATGGCACAAAGACTCGATGTATTTTCCAGAAATCGACTTTTCGTGAGGAATGCCACGCTGCTTAATACGCTTGCGTAAAACTTCGACACTGGCCTGTAAAAAAATCACCAAATCCGGTTTAGGGACTTTGGTATCCAAAAGCGAATAAATACTTTGATAGAGTTCAAACTCGGGTTCGGACAAATTAGTTTGGGCAAAGATCCAGTCTTTAGCAAAAATGTAATCGGCAATCTTCATTTGCTCAAATAAATCCTGCTGAGCCAATTCGCATTGTTGCTGGTATCGAGAAAGCATGAAAAACACTTCAGTCTGAAAAGCAAAATTAACAGGATTTTTATAAAAGTCGGGCAAAAAGGGGTTTTTTTCGGGCTCTTCTAAAATCAATTGTGCATTAAACTCTTCGGCAAGCAATTTTGCCAAAGTGGTTTTACCCACTCCTATGGGGCCTTCAATGGCAATGTAGCGTAAAGCTTGCATAGTTTATTGCTTGGGTGCAAAACGCGGGTCGATTTGCTTGGGGCTAGCTTCATCAACCGGAACATGCGTTGGCGAACTAAAATTATTGAGCAAATCATAAGTCATTTTGCGTTCGGAACTATAAAAGGACACCGCTCGAAAAGCGTTGAGATCAGTATTATTAGGAAAAAACAAATCTATGGTTTCGGAATAGCCCACAGCGACCCCTACTGGATACTCGATCATTTGCTGAAGTTTGGGAGGTAGTTTAATAAAAGTTCTAGGTTCTTTTATGCGCATACTATGAATGGCTTTTTGTTTTCTCCCCCAAGCGTCCACCACTACCCAATGATCTTTTAAAGGATCCAAGCGTAAAACATCAAAGCCCGTATTGGTTAAACCAATGGTCATAATTTTATAACCTGGCACAAGATTATCCAAACGGGGGTCATAACGCGCATCAATGGTGATACCATGTTTATGGAGTTTCATCTCGCGGTTAGTTGTTCCCCTATCTTGCTTTTCTGCAGAAGAATAACAACCACTCAATGTCAAAGAAAATAAAAGAAAAAAAATAAAAAACTGAATAGAAGATTGCATAAAATAACGCTTTTTCATGGGCACTGCCTTATATCTAAAATAAAATATTAGAAACCTCTTATACCTTAGCCTGCAATTTTTTCAAGTTTAGAATAAGGCTCGATTTCCTTTGCTCGAATACAAGCCACTTGATGTTGCGGATTAAGAGCCTCGAGAGAAGGCATTTCTTTTTTGCAGGCTTCCTTCATATAGGGACAACGCGTATGAAACACACAGCCTTGAGGGGGGTTAATCGGAGATGGCACCTCACCCGCAAGTATATTATTTTTATTCATTTTTTTAGGACTCAGGGTTGGGACGGCTTTCAAAAGAGCATGCGTATAAGGGTGCCGGGCAAAGGCCAATTGTGCACTGGGAATTTCCTCCACAATATGACCCAAATACATGATCACAATGCGTTGGCTGATATGGCGCACCACTTTGAGATCATGTGCAATAAAGATATAAGCGAGTTTCATGTCCTTTTGTAAATCCCGCATCAGATTAATAATTTGAGCTTGAATACTGACATCCAGCGCACTGACCGGCTCGTCTGCAATAATGAGTTTGGGATAAAGAATCAAGGCACGCGCAATACCAATGCGTTGACGCTGACCACCCGAAAACTCATGTGGGTACTTGTAATAAGCCTCGCTGTTAAGCCCCACTTTTTCTAGCGTGTCCATCACATGATCCAATTGACTGGAAGAGGAACCCACCTGATGCACCTTGAGGGGCTCTCCTAA
>JAUHYS010000005.1 GCA_030426445.1 bacterium | reverse complement strand
ATTGACATGGGACTCAGCCGAGAGGCTTACTTTAACCCTGCGCAGTTACAAAGCAAGTTTAAGCATGCTCCAAATCTAGGAATTAAAGGGAATTATAGTAAAGTGAATTTAGTTAAGTTTGAAGAGGCCTTAATAAAACACTTAAACGACCCAAAAACCTTGCCCATACGAGGCACTCACCGCGGGACAGAGCCAGTCTTACATTTTTATAACCCTCAAACTACGGTCAATGTCATGCTAGATCAAGAAAGAAACTTTATTTCAGGTTGGCAACTTGGAAAATATCAAATTGAACATTTATTTAATACAGGGAACGTACAATGAAAACAATTACTGAAAAAGCTTTGGAAGAATTTTGTTCATTAATTGAAAATTTTTTATTTAAAAAAATCAATGCCCCTACATTTGAAAAAAAATATATCAGTCTCTGGAACGAATACAAAGATAATAATGGAGAGATACTTTATAAAATTAACAAAAGCTATGATGGCGCTATTGATCGTATTTTTACTTCCGTTGATGCTTATTGCTCCGATCCCGCTCTTAGAGGAGAATATGATATCGACGAAGAACAACTACGAAAAGAAGTTAAAGAACAACTCCTTAAAGTCAAACCAGAGTTAGAAATATAGAACAAAACAAAAAACCCGCTAGTCTCAAAGGAAAAGCGGGCATTCTATAGAATTTTATTTTAATCATAGCTTAAGCTACTTTTTGTTGTTTACCTTTTGGCTTTTTTTGCTTTTTGTCAGCCATAAAGTCTCCCTTCTTTTATATTAAAAGGTTAAGAGGTTAAGCACAAAAAATAACTCAGTTCTAAAACTAGACTTCTGGAGTGGGCTCGGTTTCTTCTTCTTCGGGGGGAAGTTCTTCCTCTTCGGGTTGTTCATTTTGAGCCACTTTAAAAGTTGTTAAATTTTTAAAGTTAGAGCTTTCTTTGTTTTCTTCACCAGGTTGAATTTCTTCTTCGGGTAAAGCTTGCTCTTCGATCACTTCTTCGCTTTTTTCTTCGCTGATTTTTTCTTGGACACAGCTTTTAAAAGCCTTGCCTTTAAGGCCTTGTTCCTTACACTCGGCCCGTGCTTCAGCTTTGCTTGAGCTATGGGCAACCGGTAAATATCCCACTAACACGGCACTTGTCATCGCCAAGGCTGCAAAATAATTAATTTTTTTCATAGTTATTCCTTTCTCTTCAATATGAAATGTAAATACAAATTAGCGTTTTGAACTTAAGGGAGCATTAAATTAAAATTAATTTTTTTTAATTTTTGAAATTTAAAAAAAAGGAGTTTTCACAGATAAGATTTTAAATTAGAAAGCTCCAATGAAACTGCTACTTGCCGAAGACGAACCCAAAGTGCAAAAATTTATTCTCCAGGCCTTTAAAGAAAAAGGCTGGGGAGTGGACACGACTTCTGACATTGCGGAACTCTTCAGTTGTTTATCCATGTTTGAATATGAGGTTCTGATACTGGACCGTCTCCTGCAAGGTAAGGATGCTTTGGACTACCTACCTAAGATTCGCGGGCAACAAAACAAACTCAAAATTTTGATTTTAAGTGCGCTGTCCGATGTCGAAGATAAAGTCACTGCATTAAGCCAGGGTGCAGACGATTATTTGACTAAACCTTTTCATGTTTCGGAACTGCTCGCCCGTGTTCAAGTATTGATTCGGCGCAATGAGGAAATCGGTTCCAATGGGTTAAAAAAATATTGTTTACAGTTTAAAGATCTCAAAATCGATTTGGAAAAGCAGGTCGCGTTTCGAGGCGAACAAAAAATCGAACTCTCTGCCAAAGAATTTAAACTACTGTGCTTATTGCTACGCAACCCAGGAAGAATTTATTCTAAGACTCAACTGCTGGATCAAGTTTGGGGCATTAATTTTTTCCCCGAAAGCAATGTGGTTGAAGTCACGATGGCGAACCTTCGCCATAAATTGGGCAGCAAAGAACATTCACTTATTTTGAGTAAACGAGGAGTCGGTTATTGGCTCGGAGATATGGAATAAAACAGAGCGACTTGGCTAAACGCATCACTTTGGTCATGTGGTTGCTTTCGTTTGTCAGCACGCTGGCTAGCACCTTTATCGTGGGCAGCTTTCTTCTTTTAAGTCATAAAAAATCGATAGAAGAACAGCTTAAAAACACTGCGCGCCAACTTATTAATATGGATATTTCCGAATTTAGTGATTTTCAGCAGCCGCTAGAACTAGAAACCTTTGTCGAAGACGCTCTGAGCATGAGTCAAACTCAAAAAATGATTCGCGTTTTTAATCCCGAACGCCAGTTAATTTTTAGCAGCCTGGGTTTTGAGTACGATGATCTCCCCAAACAATTAGGCCCTTATGATGAATACCGCTATCACAGTTTAAAGGGGAAAAAAATAAATTATCAAGCTTATGTGCACCCTTACAAAGTCAATGAAGCAATCTATTATTTGCAAACTGTCACCCCCTTACCCAATTATAAAAAAATGCTGCAATATTTTTGGTGGCAAATCTTGCTCATCTTTTTGGTGCTCTTGATGCTTTCTTATATTTTTTCGCATTGGCTTGCCAATAGACTGATTTCTCCAGTGAAAGAGGTAGCACATTATTTAGAGAAACTCGATTTGAATAAATTAGAAGACTGGAGGGCCTTAAAACTTCTCTCTCCAGGTGATTATCTCAGCACGATTATTTTGGGTATCAATCATCTAACAACAAGGGTTCAGAAAGATATTTTTAGAACACGTTACATGAACCGATATGTTGCACACGAAATGCGCACTCCGCTGACGATTCTGCAAGGAGAAACCGAAACCCTACTGATGAAATCCAATGCCACCCAAATCGAATATCAAAACTTACTAAAAAGTTCTTTAGAAGAAATCTCTCGCTTAAGTGAAACCGTAGATACGGTTTTAAGTATCGAAAAAATTTCTTTAGAAAAAGAAAGCACCATCGAATTGATCTCCTGGCTTAAGGAACAAAAAATACTTTGGGAAAAATCACTGCAAAGAAAGCTGCATTTTTCTTACCCCAAACAGCAAACGCTTTTGATAAAAACTTATCCTCATTTATTTTTTAGACTCATCGATAATCTGATCCGCAATGTGCAAAAGCACACGCCTGCTCAATCTGCTTGTTATTTAAAACTGGATTCTTATGAAAAAAAAGTTTGGCTTAGCATCCAGGATTCTGGACCAGGCATGGAGCCCGAAAAACTTTTATTGCTCAATCAAAATAAAAATCAATTTCATTTGCCCAGCATTGGGCTCAACTTATGCCAAAGTATTGCAGACATTATTGAAGCGAAATTTATTTTTACGAACCTTCAAGAAGGAGGGCTTGAAGTAAAAATAGAAATGGAGCGACTTGAGTTGCTTGCTTGATAAAATCAAAGAATTTATTTTTCATAATTGATTCATAATTTTTTCATTTTCCTGTACCATTTTACATTCAACAAATTTTTTAACAAAAATTTGTGAACAATCGAAAAGGGACGAAAAATGAATTTTATTAAGACGAAGTTGACTCAACTTGCTAAATGGATTTTACAATGTTTGATCTGGATTAGACGTCAATTAATAGGAGATTTTAATTGGCAAGCCCCTGCGTGGTTAAAATTTTTGGGTAAAGGGTTCAAATCTTGTTTTAAAGGCATCATACAAAAACCGCTTAAAACAGGCATTGCAGTTTTAGTCATTACGGGAGTTGGTTTTGGTGGCTACTATGGCTACCGTTACTGGAAAAACCGCCCACAGCCGCACCGGGTGGACTTTAGTATTTCACAAATTGCCCGCACAAATTACGCCACAGACAACGCATCAGCTCGCAAACCTAAGCCTCTCATTATCAACTTTAAAGAATCTGTGGCTCCCATCCAGGCTGTGGGCAAAGAAGTCAAAACAGGTATCGAGATTCAACCCCCACTTAAAGGAAAATGGACTTGGGAAAACGATCGCCGCTTAAAATTTCAAGCTAAAGAAGACTGGCCCATTGGCGCAGAGTATCGTGTCAAATTTGACTCCAAACTTTTAAAGCCCCATGTGCTTTTAGAAAAATACCAAGATCAATTTCAGACACCTGATTTTTTTGCCAGCGTTCAGGAAACAAAATTTTACCAGGACCCGATTGATGCAAATATTAAAAAAGTTGTTATTAACCTCAAGTTCTCCCATCCTGTGGACCCACAAAAATTAGAAGAAAACATCGAGCTGAGATTAAGGGATCAATCCGAGGGCATGATGGGGTTTGGCAAAGAAAGCACAGCCTTTAAAGTCAGCTATGATAAATATAAATTGCATGCCTATATTCACTCAGAAAATTTAGTACTCGAAAAAGACCCCACCAAGCTTCATTTCACTTTAGCTTCCGGGTTGCAAGCGGCGCGAGGTGGTAAGGCCTTTGGAAGAGAACTCAAAGAAGTGATTGCTGTGCCTGGTCGCTACGGCCTTAAGCTTGAAAGCCTTGATTTACAGGTCGTCACCAATCAGCAAGATCAAGCCGAGCAAGTACTCATGCTGGAGACTTCATTTCAGCTTAGCGAAAAAGAATTGAGTAAACACATTTCGGTTTGGGCCCTTCCTAAGAAAAATCTCAATCGCCATCACGAAGAAGAAGAAAATACCGATGAAAGTGCTCAGGAGGATTCCGAAAAAAATAATCAGGAATCCGAAGAAGAATTGTATGATGATTGGTATGAAGAAGAAGTCACCGATGCCATCCTCGCCAAATCCCAAAAGCTTAAGCTAGAAGCGATTCCAACCGAACACGAATACAGCAGCCTACAAAGTTTTAAATACAAGGCCGATGTTGGCGCGTATTTGTTTATCAAGATTAATAAAGGGCTCAAATCCTGGGGAGATTACGAGTTAGGCTATGCTTATACACAGCTTGTGCAAGTTCCCAAATTTCCCTCTGAACTCAAATTACTCAGTCGCGGTGCCCTGCTGAGTTTGAGCGGTGAGAAAAAAATTGCTTTTCTCACTCGCGATCTCGCCGCTGTACGCATGGAAATTGGCCAGGTCTTGCCAGATCAGCTGCATCACTTGGTCACGCAAAGCAGTGGTGACTACGAAAAGCCCGAGTTTTATGACCGTATTCAGGACGAAAATCTTTCGGAGCGGATCGAACGCAAATTGATCTTGCCTAAGATAGAACCGGGTAAAGTCCATTACGAATCCATTGATTTAGGAAACTATCTTCAATCTCAAACCTCACAAGAAAAACGAGGGGTCTTTTTAGTCACTTTAAATAGCTACGACCCCAAGGCTGCAGCACGCAAAGAAAAATGCTTAGCCAAATTTAAAAGACAATTGGGAGAGTCTCCCCGCCAGGCAAAGCAAGATGCCTGGACTTGTGAGGAAGAAGAGGAAGAGTACTATTACGAAGACGAATACGAAAGCGTTCAGGATCGCCGTCTCATCTTAGTGACCGACTTAGGTATCTTAGCCAAAGAATCTTTAGACGGGACTCAGGATATTTTTGTGCAATCCATTCATAGCGGTCAACCCGTGGTGGGCGCCACCGTCAAAATCATTGGTAAAAATGGAATCGCGCTTTTTTCTCGAGTGACCGATGCCAAAGGCCAAGCTAGTTTTCCTAAAGTCAAAGGTCTATCGCGGGAACAAAGCCCGGTCTTAGTCTTGGCTCAAAAAGATGGGGACCTGAGTTTCCTCCCTTATAATAAAAGACAACGGCGTTTAGATATGTCACGCTTTGACATTGGTGGATTGCACAACGCCGAAGTCCCAGACCAGGTCAGCGCTTATTTATTTTCGGACCGCGGGATTTATCGTCCCGGGGACACGTTTAATATTGGGATGATTGTCAAACCTGCCGATTGGAAAACCTCTTTGGTGGGACTGCCTCTTGAAGTTGAAATTTTGGATGCACGCGGCTTAACCATTCGGCGTGAAAAAATCAAATTGCCTCCCAGCGGTTTTATGGAAATTTCTCATCAAACCGAGGAAAGCTCTCCAACCGGAAATTACAACATCAATCTCTACTTAAGCAAAGAAAAGCAAAGCGGTGCACAGATTGGTTCCACACAAATTAAAGTGAAAGAATTTTTACCCGATCGCATGAAAGTCACAGCGCGCTTTTCCAAGCCTGCTTCCCAAGGTTGGATTCACCCAAAAGACTTAAAAGCCATTGTGCAAGCCCAAAACTTATTTGGGACTTCGGCAGAAAATCGCCGCGTCAGTGCAGAGCTCACACTCAGCCCGACCTATCCGGCCTTTGCCAGCTTTTCTGATTATCAATTTCATGATCCCTATCGGGCGAAACAAGCTTACGAACAAAGTTTAAGTGATGCAAACACCAACGAAAAAGGCGAAGCCGAGTTTGATCTCGGTTTAGAAAAATACGAGAAAGCTAGCTACCACTTGCACTTTTTGGCTCGCGCTTACGAAGTAGGTTCGGGCCGTAATGTCGCAGCTGAGGCCGAAACCATGATTTCTGAATTGCCCTTTATGGTAGGTTATAAGGCCGATGGCGATCTCAATTATGTTTCTCGAAATAGTCAGCGCAAAGTGGATCTCATTGCCATTAATCCCGAAGCCAAAAAAATCAAGGTCGAAAAACTCAAACTTCAACTGATTGAAACCCAATATATTTCAGTACTCAATAAACAGGAGGATGGGACTTACCAATACGAATCCCGAAAAAAAGAAGCCCTTATTAAGGAATCTCCTTTAGCGATTTCTGAGCAAGGATACACCTTAAATTTAGCCACGGAAACGCCTGGTAATTTTTCCTACGTGTTGCAAAATGCCGATGGTGTGGAGCTCAATCGCATTTCTTTTGCAGTTGCTGGACGGGGCAACGTCAGCCGCAGCTTAGAACGCAATGCCGAGTTGCACCTTAATTTAAGCAAAGGCGAATACAAACCCGGAGAAGACATCGAGATCAGTATTCGAGCGCCCTATCAAGGCGCCGGTCTCATCACCATCGAACGCGACAAGGTCTATGCCGCGCAATGGTTTAAGGCCGACTCTTTGGCCTCGGTGCAAAAAATTCAAGTGCCTCAAGATTTTGAAGGCAATGGTTATGTCAATGTGCAATTTATTCGCGATCCCAATTCCAACGAAATCTTTATGAGTCCGCTTTCCTATGCTGTGGCGGCTTTTCGAACCAGTCTCTCACATCGCAGCAACGCGATTCAGTTACAGGTCCCTCAATTGATTAAACCGGGCCAAGACCTAAAAATGCAATTGACTGCGGAAAAACCCACTCAAGCAGTGGTCTTTGCGGTGGATGAAGGTATTTTACAAGTTGCCGGCTACCGCATGCCCAAACCGCTGGAATCTTTTTTTAGAAAACGCATGCTCGAAGTCGAGACCTCGCAAATCTTAGATTTGATTCTACCCGAGTTTGGAAAACTCATGGCCTTCAGTGCACCAGGAGGGGACGAAGAAGGCCCACGCGGCAAACACCTCAACCCCTTTAAACGCAAGCGGGATAAACCCGTAGTCTTTTGGTCTGGCATTGTGGATGTCAATGGCACGCAAGAGTTCAGCTATCCGGTTCCCGAATATTTTAATGGCAACATTAAAGTCATGGCGGTCGCTGTCAACCCTGCTACGGTGGGCATTGCTCAGCAAGACACGCAGGTTCGCGGTGATTTTGTGCTCTCTCCCAACGTGCCTCTCATGGTGACACCCGGAGACGAATTTGAAGTCAGTGTGGGTGTATCCAATAATGTTAAGGGCTCGGGCAAAGCCGCCCCTGTCAATCTCGAGCTCAAGGTCTCGCCTCACTTAGAAATTTTGGGCGATGCAAAGCAAGTCATTAAAATAGACGCAATGCGAGAAGGCATGGCAAGCTATCGACTTAAAGTCAAAAGCGGAAAAAATGCCTTATTGGGTTCCGCAAGCTTAAACTTTGTCGCTTCGTATCAAGAAAACTCGGCACAATTAAGCACAGACACATCCGTGCGACCGGCCACTACCTTTTATACTCAACTCAGTTTGGGAAGCTTTAAAAAGAGTACTGAAGTTGCGGTCAAACGCGACCTGTTTAAAGAATACCGAAAACTACAAGTGGGCGTCTCTCCCTTGCCGCTGATCTTGGCAGGCGGACTCTCTGAATATTTAGCTAATTTTGAGCACCTTTGTAGTGAGCAACTCATCAGCCAAAGTCTCCCCAGCTTAATTTTGACCAAGCGTCCAGCGTTCAGCCAAAGTATGCAAAACGCTTCAGAAAAGAAGGCAAAAAAATCTACGCAAAATTTTAAGGCGATTTTTAATCAATTGCGCACCCGACAAAATGCAAAAGGCGGCTTTGGTCTGTGGCACGCCTCAGCCAACCCGAATGAATTTGTCTCGGTTTACGCAGCGCATATGCTCCTCGAGGCCCAAGCGCGTGGCCAAGAAATTCCTCAAGGTATGCTCGAAAAAAGTTCGGAGTACATCAAGGAATTAGCCGAAAGCCCCAGCGAAACCCTAAGCGGATTGCGTATTCGAGCTTATGCAGCCTATGTATTGACCCGGCAGGATGTGATCACCACTCCCATACTGACCAGCCTGCGCGAAAGTCTGGAAAAACTTTACCCCGATGAATGGAAAAAAGATTTGGCTGCGGCCTATCTAGCGGCTTCTTATCAAATGTTAAAAGAAGAAAGTATTGCTGCGGATCTCATCGAAGCCAGTGAGGAGCGTTTAGAGACTTCTACACAGGCTGAAAAATATTTCTATCGTGATTATTACGATCCGTTGATTCACCGTGCCCAAATTTTATATTTATTGTCCCGTCATTTTCCTGCACGCGTCAAAGCGCTCTCTGACGAAACTCTTGAAGGTCTGTTTCAATACGTCAGTGAGGGGCATTTTAATACGCTCTCTTCAGCCTATCTGATTTTAGCCCTGGATGCTTACGCGGAACAAATTGGCACTAGTCAAGCTGTCAAGCTGGGTATTATGGAGATCGATGCGCAAGGCAAAGAAAAGGCTCTGAGCTTGCCTCAAAACTTGATGCCTCAAGTGGAGTTCAGCCCCCAGGCCAGCAAGCTGCGCTTAAGCAATCAGAGTAGCTTAAAAACATATTACTCAATCAGCGAAACGGGATTTGACAAATCGCCTCCAAAAGAAGAACTGCGTCAGGGCATTGAGGTCTTTCGTGAGTTCCTTAACGAAAAAGGCGAACCCAGCTTTAGCTTTAAAGTCGGTGACGAAGTTCAAGTACGCTTGCGTTATCGCTCTACTGATCGCAAAAGCATTTCCCAAATTGCTTTAGTGGATCTGCTACCAGGTGGTTTTGAGCCTGTCATCGATACCGCATCGGAGACCATGGCGCAGCAAGGCTCTTCAAGGGCTTCAAATTACTCATTGCCAGGTCTGCCAGGTGCCTCTTCTAATCGCTATATCGAAGCCGTGGACCCGCGTGAAGATCGCGTTCTTTTTTATACCACCGCTGGTCAAAACTTGGGCGAGATTCACTATAAAATCCGTGCCACCAATGCAGGTAAATTTATTGTCCCCCCTGCTTACGGAGAATCCATGTACGAACGCAATATTAAGGCGAGGTCTGTAGGAGGACAAGTGTTGGAAATTAAAAAAAAATAAATTAAGTTCAAACGCCCCCTGTCCCCCTCTTCATCTCAAGAGGGGGGACATCCAAATGAACATTCTTTAATGAAAAGCACTTAAGTAGTTTGAACAAGCTTATGAGTAGAATTTTTTTATTCATTTTGTAACGTTGTCCCCCCTCTTGAGATGAAGAGGGGGACAGGGGGCGTTTGACATAAGGTCTAAGCATGCGTACCATTTACCTCATCTCAAAAAAATTTAAGTATTTCCTATATACCCTCACTTTTTTGGTGCTCACAATCGTCACGCTACGTCTATTACCCCACCCAGCGCTCAAAGACTCGTTGCTGTTTTCAACCGCGATCTATGATCAAAATGGGGAACTCTTACGTTTGAGTTTGGCAGCCGATGATCAATTTCGGCTTTGGGTGCCTTTGGAAGAAATGGACCCACGATTGGTGGAGGCCGTTCAACTTTACGAAGACCAATGGTTTGAGTGGCACCCGGGAATCAACCCCATTGCCTTAGCGCGTGCGGCTTTTTCTACTTATATCAAAGGTTCCCGCCAAGGTGCCTCTACCCTTACTATGCAATTGGCGCGCCGCTATTATCGCATCCAAAGCCAAACATTGGGTGGAAAATTCAAACAGATTGCCGCAGCCTTGTGGTTAGAAGTCCGCTATTCCAAAAAAGAAATTTTAGAAGCCTATCTCAATCTCACACCTTATGGAGCCAATGTGGAAGGCGTGGGAGCCGCCAGCTTGGTGTACTTTCATAAACAGGTTAAAAATCTCACCTTAAGAGAAGTTCTCAGTTTAGCCGTGATTCCGCAAAACCCCAATAAACGTGGGCTGCAAAAATCGGTTCAACCCGAATTATTAGTCGCACGCCAAAGGCTTTACCAAAGCTGGCTCGAACATCACCCTCAAGATAAAAAATATCAAAGCGATATTCAAAACCCTGCACGGACTTTTAAAATTAAGGACCTGCCCTTTCGCGCGCCCCATTTAACGGATTACCTTTTAAGCCAATACGAATCCGAACCCGGTTCTCCCAATCAAATCTACAGCAGCCTGGATCTTAAATTACAAAGCAGCCTCGAGCGGATTCTACAGCAATACATCGAGCAGCATCAGGCTATGGGTATCCACAATGCCTCAGCTTTATTGTTGGACCGGCATACCGGTCAAGTCAAAGCCATGCTGGGATCCGCTGACTATTTTAACGCAAGCATTGATGGGCAAGTCAACGGTGTGTTTGCCAAGCGCTCTCCGGGATCCACGCTCAAGCCCTTTATTTATGGATTGGGTTTGGAACAAGGGGTGTTGCACCCACTCACTGTTTTAAAAGATGCACCCACTTCCTTTGGGCCTTTCACACCCGAAAATTTTGATGGTAGTTTTGCCGGCCCGATTAGCGCACAAGATGCCTTGATTCGCAGCCGGAACATCCCTGCCATGGCGATTTCTGCCAAACTCTCGGAGCCTAACTTATACGAGTTTCTTAAAATGGCGGAAGTGCGTCAGATGTCTAGTGAACATCATTACGGCCTGGCCTTGACTTTAGGGGGCGGTGAGGTCTCGATGATGGAACTGGCAAGACTGTATTTAATGTTAGCCAGTGGAGGTAAACTAAAGCCTGTTTCATTTTTTAAAGATTCAAAAGAAGCTAGTTTCACTCATTCTAATCCAGAAAAGCCACTACTCTCTGAAGAAGCCAGCTTTGTGGTTTTAAAAATGTTGGAACGCAACCCAAGGCCCGATATCGAAGTGCCAGCTAAACCCGCAGTTGCATGGAAGACTGGCACTTCCTGGGGTTTTCGCGATGCCTGGACCGCGGGTGTATTTGACTCTTATGTACTGGTCGTGTGGACAGGTAATTTTAATAACGAAGGCAATCCGGTTTTTATTGGAGTGAAAACCGCCGCCCCACTTTTTTTTAAGATCGCGGATGCCCTGCGCGCTCAAGGGCTTCGAGGAAAAATCGCTAAAGAAATCCCTCCCAAAAAATTAAAACTCATGGAGGTTTGTGCAGCCAGTGGAGACCTCCCCAATCGCTGGTGTTCAGAACGCGCCTGGACCTGGTTTATTCCTGGGAAGTCTCCGATTAAAGTCAGCACCCTGCATCGACCGGTTAACATCGATACCCAAACAGGACAACCTACTTGTGAAAGCGGGCCTCATATCAAAACCGAAGTTTACGAGTACTGGCCAAGCGATGTACAAGAGCTCTTTCGCCAGGCCGGCATGCCTAGAAAAAGCCCTCCTGACATGTCCGGTTGTTCCCATGTGGGTAAATCTACAGATGAAGGGCCTCAAATTTTACGGCCTAAACACAGTACCCAATACCTTGTAGAACTCAGCAAAAACCAACCGATCTCTTTGCAAGCCAGCACTCAAAATGCCCAGGAGACCATTTACTGGTTTGCAGGCAATGGCTACATTGGTCAAAGCCTTGGTGGCAATACACTTGCCTGGTCACCCGCAAAACCAGGCCGCTACCCATTGCGAGCCATTGATTCACAAGGCCGCAGCGCTTCCCGTCAAGTGAGTGTCGCGTTTGTTCCTTAAATATGATCATTCTTTCACTTGATTAAGATAGATGCTTGTTACCCCCACAAAGACAGAGGACTGCCTAGCTCTTTAATTGAAACGAAATAATTATAGTCTTTTAACTTTTAAATAGTACGAATCTGTCATCCCCGAGAAATCGGGGATCCAGGGTGTTTGAAAGCAATGGATTCCCGTTTTCGCGGGAATGACATAAAAAATAAATCACACTAAATTAAAATGCTATAACTATATGAAATTTATATGTTTTTTATTAAAAAAATAAAAAAAGCGTCGGTACACCGACGTCCCGACGCTTTTTGAAAATGGGTTAAAACTAAAAATCAGCGCTCTATTATTGACAAATATAGCTTTGCGTTTCTTTATTTTCTTTGCAATTTCCTGAAGGACTGGACTTAAACATTTTGGTAAAAAGAGCCGTCGCTTCACTTTTTAATGCAGGGTCCTGAGCTTTGGAAGCATGATAATTTAAAGCATCTTTTAAACTGCCATTTGCATCCTCTGCCAGCTTTCCTTTAAACATTTCTAATCCCTTGATGGCATTGCGATACTGAATCGGATAATAGCCAGCTTTGGTAATATATTCCACCGGGGGAGCCTCATATGTTTTAAAATCCTGGTGAAGAATATAATTTACCATCGCAGCATTACCAATGGTTTGGGCAACTTGACGTTCAAAAAACTGATTGTATTGCACCAAACTACCTAGCTTTAACTCTTTGACCTGCTCCTCGGCTAATGCCAGCGAAAGAATCACATTTGTGTTAAAGTGCTCTATATTAATATGGCGTTGTTTATTATTTTGGGCCTCTACAGGTAAAATCGTCACATTATAAAAGCCGGACTTTTCTTCATCTTTTTCTATTGAAATCAAAGTCCCTCTCAGTAAAAACTCTGGAATATTTTTTCGTGCAGGTGCTTTAACCGGCCCCCAACCTAATACTTTAGATTCCTCTATACTAGGTGCATCGGGATCCTTATATTTTCCCTTTGCTAAAAGGTCTGTACTTAGACCCGAAATATAAACAATCAACCCCGCGATAATAAAAAGAACTTTCATTAATTTCATACTTTTCCTCCTAAATTTTTAAGTCCTAAAACTTAAAATAACGAAATTTATTAAAAAAAGACTTTTCTGATAGAGCAAATATTTCGAAAGTATAATCTGCTCATTTAAAAAAGTCTGCTTAAAAATACTTCTCCAGCAAAAATGATTAAAATTTTACAAATGAAATAGTTATTAAATTGTAATGAAAAAAATAATTGAAATAACCTTACACCACTTCAGTATATTTATACACCATTTCAAAAAAATAATAAATAGCTGTTCTGAAAATGAAAATTTTAAATTGGCTTGCAATCCCCCAAAAGCTATGATTTGACGCAAATCATTAGTTTAAAGGAGCTAACGATTCATGGGCAAAGTATTCATATTACAAAATGCAGCATTATTCACAGCCGGTACCTTTGAAGCCGAACTAAAGCGCAGAGAAATACCCTATACTTATCATAAAATTTATGAGGAAGGGATTCCATCGGAAGATATCTTGCCTTCTATTTCTGGATTGATCGTTTTGGGGGGGCCTTTGACTTTCCGCGTCACCAACCCGGACTCTTCTCCTAATCTAAGCAAGCAAATACAATTTTTACGTAAAGCCCTGGAACTCCAAAAACCTTGTCTCGCGGTGGCTCAAGGCGCCTGTCTTTTAGCGCATGCCCAAGGCGCCTATGTTGAGCCTGCTCCAGAAAAACAACTTGGCTGGATCTCCGCCGAAATCTACCCCGACTATTCCCGCAACAGTGTAATTTATTCTAAAGTTGAGGAAAAAAAGTTTCCGGTATTTACTTGGTGCGACACTTTGCATGGTTTTCCTCCACAAGGTTATTGGTATGTGCATGCAGCAAAGTGCCGTTATTTATCTACGGGAATTAATGGAAACAGTTATTTGTTTAATTTCCATCCAGAAATTAATGAAGAAATGGTCAGTCAATGGCTTCAGCATTATTTTCAGGATGTCGGATCAAAGGAACGGGCAGCAGAACTTTTAGAGCAGACTCGCGAACACTTCCCACAAGCTCAAGCCTTTTCACGCAAAATTATCCATGCATTTGAATCGTTTTTGCGCTAAAATTAGCCTTTAGGAGACTAAATGGCTGGAAAAAAATCTCCAAAACAGAAAATTTCCCAACAAGAATGGCAAGCTCGAGTTGATTTGGCAGCTGCTTATCGACTGATCCATCACTTTGGCATGGCAGAGCTGGTTTACAACCACATTTCTATGCGAATCCCTGGAGAACAGGACGCGTTTTTGATTAACCGCTTTGGTCTGCGCTATGACGAAATTATGGCTTCTAATTTAGTTAAAATTAATTCTAAAGGCCAAGTTTTACAATCTGGAAAAGATAAAAACAAACTAAGCGTCAATCCTGCAGGGTTTATTATCCATAGTGCGATTCACGAAGCCCGCCCAGAAATTAACTGTATTATCCACACTCATACGGTTGCGGGTATGGCGGTCGCTGCATTGCCTGAGGGTCTGCAACTCTATTCTCAAGAATCACTGCGATTTTACAAGCGCATAGCCTATCATGATTTTAAGGGCATTGTTTTGGACGCTAAAGAAAAACACAATTTAATCAAGTCCTTAGCTAAAAATCCGGTGCTTATTTTACGTCATCATGGTCTTTTAACCTTAGGCACTTCGGTTGCCCAAGCCTTTGCGCTGATGTATTATTTAGAGCGTGCTTGCCAAGTCCAATTATCGCTACAGGGAAATCTAAAAGGAGGAAAGGCTACTTTGCCTTCAAAGCAAGTATGTGAAAAAACCGTAAAACAGCATTGGAATAAAGTGGAACAGCTCGACACCTTGCTTTGGCCTGCGATGATTCGCCTCTTAGACAAAGAAGCTCCAGATTATAAAAATTAATTATAGTTATAATTTCATATAGTTGAAGTTTTAATGTGAATAAGCAAGGGCAAATAATCATTTGCCCCTACCCGGTTTCACCAACTGCCTTGGAATACTTTTGATCGATAAGAAACAAGTCTAATGACAAAGCTTGATGTAGATCTCCAAGCGTTATAAGCTTTATTATGATGTCTAGTCGGCTAAAAATTTTGATAGCTCTATTTGTGTCCTTATTTTTTCATGCTGGTTTGCTTGTTTTCTTAATAGTCTTTATATTGAATAGTCTGTCCCTGCCTCAACAAAAATTACTTCAAGAGGGAGGGGGTGTCGTTATGTTTAATATTTACCCAGGTGGACAAGGTAGTGGAGGACAAGGAGGTAGTGGAGCACCATTACAAAATATCTCTGAGAAACAAGCAAAAGAAGCTTTAGAAAAGAGTCCGAAGCAGACGGCTACAGACATTAAAGTGAAATCAAAAATAAAAAATAACAATAAAAAACAGTTAGTTAAAAATACAAGTCGTATTCAATTAGAAAAAAAAATACTTAAAAACTCCCCGGCCGAAAGCAAAAGCAATACACAGATTGCGTCCATTCCTTCAAGAGAAGGAACGATTAAGACCTCAAATAGAGTAGAAAATAGTATTATGGCACCAGGCAAAACCGGACCCGGTTCAGGAGATGGAAAAGGAGAGTTTACAGGACCCGGTGGGGGCAAAGGCCAAGGCATGGGCAACGGTGAAGGCACTGGTGTGGGTTCTGGAAAAGGACCTGGAGGGGTGGGTAAGATTGGGAGCGGTGACCCCAGTGGACAGGGTGGCGATGGTAAAAAGATTCTCCAAGATATACTAAGAAAACTAGAACGCGAGCACCACTACCCCAAAGAAGCACAACGCGAAAAATTAGAAGGCAAAACTCAATTTGCTTTTAAAATTCAAACGGATGGTTCAATTAAATACGCTCGTATTGTTAAAAGCTCTGGTCATCCGATATTAGATCAAGCCGCTTTACAAGCTGTAAAAAAGGCGGCTCCCTTTCCCTATTACCCTAAAGAAATTCGCTATGGATACCGTTACGATATTAAATAGTCATGTTCCACGTGAAACACAGGATCAACTTTGGGCTTATAGCTCCATGGTTGTAGAGTGGAATCAACGCATCAATTTGACGGGTGCCAAAAATTTAGAGCTATTTTTTAATGAACAAGTCAGTGATTGCGTATTTGCTTTTAAAGCATTAAGCGAATCGAAGTTTTTTTTAAATTTATTGAATAAATTTGAACTCAATCTATCTCAAAACATGTCTCAAAATGGCAGAATCGAGAATAATCTCAATCAAACGAATGTAAACAAAAATAAAGACAGGCAAAACGACAAAATTTGCTTAAATTGGCTGGATATCGGGTCAGGTTGTGGTTTGCCGGGCATTGTTTGGTCTTTTTTGCAAGCTAATGATAGATTTATGCTTTTGGAAAGCTTACAAAAACGGGTGGTTTTTCTTGAACATGTGGTTTTAAATTTAAAAATAAATAATATATCGATAGAAAATGATCGTTTTGAAACCAATTTTTTTGAGAAATATTCAAAAAAGCATCAATTGAATTCGGCTAAAAGCTCTCATCCCTCTGATAGTTTTGATCATGACCTTGATAATAAATCTAATCGTTTTAATGCATGGCAGCCCCAAAACACCATTTGTGTTTCACGTGGAACAGCCAAACCAGACAAAATTTTCTCCTGGGCCCAAAAAACCGCTCTTTTTTGGAAATTATGGGTGGTTTTTTCTAGTAAAAACACTCATCAGGAGTTTGTTGAGCTATCAAAAAGGGGTTTTAGCCTTTCGGCAAGAGAGGGTTTTGTTGAAGTTGAAGGGATTGAGTATCAGAATGATTTGTCCCAAAAGACCCAGGGTTCTGTTTTAACCTTGTTGGTTTCACCTTATTTTTAGTCATACATCATTATTGCCACTATTTCTTAATTAATACTTTCTCTTCTTTCTTTTTGAGCAAAAAGAAAGAAGCAAAGAAAAGGCTCTTAGGGCCCCCGAATAAAATACCTAAATCCTTATTCACTTTCGCCTAAACCCGCAAACTCGCCCCTTGGGCTCAAACAATGCGGGTTTTGAGGCTTCGTTCATGGCGGATTTGACGGTATTTTTTCGATGGGGCCAATACTATTTAGGAGATGATTCATAGTTCCCCCTCTTCAGATATCTGTTTTTCTCATGAATTTATGTAAAAAAAGAGAAACAAACGAAGTTTAATGGGCCGCTTGAGAAAAGTCCGTAAAAATTTGGAGCTGAAAAGCGGCAAAAACCCATCACTGTTTGAGCCCAAGGGGCGAGTTTGATGGGTTTAGCTTTTCAGGTTCATATTTTAGGACTTTTACTCACGGGCTTGGCCTTTTTCTTTCTTACTTTCTTTTTGGCCACGCAAAAAGAAAGTAAGAAAAAATTTTGACAAAGAAAAAAAATTAAAAGTAAGCTAAATACTAAAAAAAACTAAACAAAAACGCTTATTTTTCATAAAACACAAATCAAATAAACAACCATACATTACACTACATGTATTTATTGATTGCTATTTAATATACTTTATGCTTAGTTCGATAAAAAAGGATATCTCAATGAAAACCTTTGCCTTAGTCAACCAAAAGGGTGGGGTGGGTAAAACCACCACCGCATTAAATCTAGCTTCCTGCTTAGCTGCGACTGAGCGAAGGGTTTTGCTTTTTGATTTAGACCCCCAAGGCAATGCAACTAGCGGCCTAGGTATAAATAAAAATAATTTAAAATCAACTAGTTACGATGTTTTAGTCAAAAACCAACCTTTATCTGATACCTTGCTAGACACAAAGATTCCTCATTTAAAAATTATCCCGACTAATACACAACTTGTGGCTGCAGAGATCGAACTCGTCTCAGCGTTTTCTCGAGAGAAACGACTTTCCTCCGTTTTAGCAGCTTACGAAAAAGATTTTGACTATATTTTTATTGATTGCCCACCTTCTCTAGGCCTGCTGACAGTCAATGCTCTCAGTGCTGCACAAGGCATTTTAGTGCCGGTCCAATGCGAATACTATGCCCTCGAAGGCTTGGGTGAACTTACACAAACTATTGAAATGATTCAGCAACACCTTAATCCCTCGCTTAAGGTTGCTGGCATTGTGCTCACCATGTTTGACGGACGCAACAATCTCTCTCGCCAAGTTGCCGAGGAGGTAGAAAGGTTCTTTCAAGATAAAGTCTTTAAAGCCAGAATCCCTCGTAATGTTAAAATTAGTGAAAGCCCCAGCCATGGGCTGCCTATCCTATTATATGACGCTTTTTCTAAAGGCGCAGAAAACTATATGGCTCTAACCGCCGAATTTATTCAAAAATTTGAAGCGCAAACACAAACGATAGACACACCGCAAATAGATGATGAGATCACCGACAGTGGCCTTTCTTTAGAGGTCATTAATAAAGCTATTGGAGATTCATAAAATAAATTCAAATAGTTATAGGTTTATTGATTTTTATTTTTTTTAAGACGGAGTAATTAATTATGACAAGTGGACGTGCTTTAGGAAAAGGCCTGGCCTCACTCATTCCTATTAAAGAACCTATCAAAGAAGAAAAAGAAGAATCCGAAATTCCTTCTGCGCAAAATATTTCTCATATTTCTGGAGAGCTAAGTGAGGAGGATTCCAGCTCTAAAGTCATTAAAAAAGCTTCTACAAGTGATAGCGAGGCCCTTTCACTCGCCAAAATAGAAAGGCCCAATGATATAACAAATGACATAACAACAGAAAAAAGGGGTTCATTAGAACTTGCGATCGGGGCCATTTTCCCAAGTCGCAGTCAGCCCCGCAAAATGTTTAACAAAACACCCTTGGCCGAATTAGCGGCTTCGATCCAGGAACAGGGGATTATTCAGCCACTCATTGTCAAAAAGGCTGCCGAAGGCAAATACGAACTAGTCGCGGGAGAGCGTCGTCTGCGCGCCAGTAAAATGATTGGTCTCAAGACCATCCCAGTTGTGGTCACGAATGTCGAACAGGAAAAAGTCTTTGAACTAGCATTAATCGAAAATATTCAGCGCGAAGACCTCAATCCCATCGAAGAAGCCTTGGCCTACCGCGAACTTCAAGAGCGCTATCAATTTACTCAGGAGCAAATTGCCCAAAGGGTGGGCAAAGACCGCTCTAGCGTAGCCAACTTACTCCGTCTTTTACAGTTGCCCAAAGAAGTCCGCGCCGAGATTATTGCCAACCGCCTTTCTATGGGTCACGCACGTGCTCTGTTGGGCTTAGAGCAAGACGAAGACAAAATTAAACTCAAAAATCAAATCCTTAAAGACGACTTGTCCGTTAGAGAAACCGAAGAGCAAGTCCAAAAAATAAAGGCCGGCATGGGACAAAAGCTGCCAAGGCGCGCGGCAATCCTAAACCCTCAACACCGTTATCTAGAAGAAAAAATGACCCAAAAGCTTGGCACGAAAGTCAGCATTCAAAACAAAGGGCTGCGTGGCAAAATTGTGATCGAGTATTACCAGCCCGAAGAACTCGACCGCCTTTACGAAATTTTAACCCATTAAGTTAAAACCTTTAAAATCAGGAGGAAACATGTTTGGAGAAAAAAACTTAAAGCTTGTAGACGAAGAACCTCAAACCCTGCTTGACAAAGATGCCGAGTTTGAAGGCAAACTCACCTTTGAAGGCAGTGTGCAAATCAATGGAAAATTCCAGGGAGAGATTTTCTCTTCGGGAATGCTTATTATTGGCGAAGGCGCTGAAGTCGATGCCCAGGTTGAAATCGATGCGGTGATTATCCAAGGGCGATTCAAAGGAAAAATCAAGGCCAAAAGTCGCATCGAAATGCACCCACCTGCCGTGGTAAAGGGGGATATTTCTTCACCCGGACTAGTGATTAGCGAAGGCGCTTTATTTGAAGGCAATTGCAGTATGGGCAAGCCCGCAGAAGGACAAGTCTTTGAATTAGCCAAAAACGAACGCTCACAGGCAAATGTCAATCCAGAATAAGGTCCATTGACTTCATGTTTAAAAAATGTTTTTGAGCATTCATGTCTCAAAAAAAACCTTATTTAGAGAACTCTGATCCAAGCCTGCAATCTCAGGAGGACAATGAAATGCTCAATGCTTCACGACGCAATTTCTTCATGGGTTTGATTTTGCCTTTTAGTATGGCAATGAACACCTGTACGGATTCGGCAACTTCGCCTGCTGACCAAGTTGCCGAACAATATATGAAGGCTTATTATATTGAATACGATGTCAAGAAAGCACTGCCGCTAACAGAAGGCCTGGCAAAGGATAAATTAGCAAACGAGTTAAATTTATCAGAGGAAGCTCACAATGAAGGGCCTTTACCCAAACCCCCAGCGGACTTCACGCTTCAATCTAAAAAAGAAGAGGGCCCCCAGGAAGTCTCCTACACTTATATAGTGGAAATCAAACAGCAGGATATTCCTGCACATAAGATTTACTTAAAATTGCGCCAACAAGACTCTCAAGGCTGGAAGGTTTCTCAAGTCATCGAGTTTGAACCTGGACAAGGCCCTGACTCACCCTAAAGCTTTGGGCTTCAGAAAAATCCATGGGCAAAGCATGGGTTGTGGTTAAAAAAGTCTGCGCACCCAACTGCTTAAGGGTAAAAAGTAGGTTTTCTAAATGCTGCTTGTCTAACTCACTGCCAATATCATCTAACAAAAAGACCGGCGCCAAATCATTATGACTGCGAAAGAAATCTGCCTGAGCCAACTTAAGTGCAATGACCACCATGCGTTGTTGGCCTTGTGAAGCGACCTCACGCAGAGCCTTGCCCTCCAAAAAGGCCTGCACACTATCCAAGTGAGGCCCCAAGACCGTCCGACGGTAACGCCTTTCTAAAAAAGCCGAATCCTTGAGCTGTTGCTTGAGTTCTTCGACTTGCCAACCCTGTTGATAGTTTAATTTTCCCTGCCAGCTAGCTGAAAAGTTTTGGGCAAAGTCACCCAGCTCGCCTAGCCGTGACTTCCAATCGACTAAAAGTGTCTCCAAAAAATCCCGACGCATTTTTAAAATTTCAGCGCTTAGCTCGGCCCATTGCTGGTCAAAAGGGGCCAATAAACTTTCGGGTGCTTGCTCCTCCAAAAGCAGGTTGCGTTGCCGTAAAGCTCTTTGATAGCGGCCTAACAACTTTGCATACTGGGGAAACTGAAAACTCATCGCTTGATCAAAATAACGTCTTTTGACCGAAGGCGTGCTGCGAAAGAGCAAGGTGGAGTCCGGCGTAAAGACCAAAACTCTGAGTAAAGTATGTACTTTTTGCCAAGATCGAATTTTTTTTTCCTGCAAGAAAAGCTCTTTACTTTCTTGGCTTAAACACAGTTTTAAGTCACTTTGTAATTCTCGATGTAAAAAACTTAAGGCAAGGTTTAAATTAGCTTCATCTGCTTTAATCAATGAGTTTAAATCTTGAGTCCGAAAAGACTTACCCGTCGCCGCAAAATAAATGGCTTCTACCAGGTTGGTTTTCCCTTGCGCATTTTCCCCCAAAACTAAGTTAAGCTGGGGAGAAAACTCCAGCCGCGAGTCTTGAAGGTTTCTAAAATTTTGAATTTCTAAAATTTCAATCGACAAAGGGCTGAACCCTCCAAACTTTAAGGTTGTTTTTTTTGAAACTTACCTTAATATTTGAACATGCGAAAAAGCCAATACAAAAAACTCAGTCCTATTTTTATTGAGCGCTGGTCCCCCCGAGCCTTTTCTTCTAAGCCTGTCCCAGAAGAAGATCTCATGACCTGCTTTGAAGCCGCGCGTTGGGCGCCCTCCTGTTATAATGAGCAGCCCTATATCTTTGTTTATGCAAAAGAAGACAAAGCGCTTAAAGAGTTTCAATCGATTTTAGTCGAAGGCAACCGCGTTTGGGCCGAAAAAGCCCCAGTTTTAGTAGTCGTTTTTGCAAAAAAATCCTTTGAAAAAAACCCAAAACCGAATCGCTGGGCCCAATTTGACTCAGGGTCTGCCTTTATGTCCTTTGTGTTGCAGGCCCATATGCTGGGCTTAGCCTGCCATGGTATGGGAGGTTTTGACCCAGAAAAAGCTTACGCAGTCTGCAAAGTGGATCCACAAAAATATACTGCCCTTTGTGTGTTTGCAATGGGTTACCAAGGAGATAAATTGGAACTCCCTCTCCAATATCAAGAAAAAGAAGAGCCTAACGACCGCAAGGAGCTTGCGAAAATTGTTTTTGCAGAAAAAGTTGGTTTAATCTAAGTATTACTTTATTAAGATAAAAATTAAAAACGGGTAAGAAGTATGAAAGTTGTCGAAATTCTCTCGGCAGGAAGCACAAAGCCTCTTAAACTGCCACTGTTTATCTCCGAGGTCCCTGCGGGTTTTCCCTCGCCGGCAGAAGACTACATCGACAAAAGGCTCGACCTTAACGAACATCTCATTCGCCACCCTGCGGCCACTTATTTTGTAAAAGCCAG
>JAUHYS010000215.1 GCA_030426445.1 bacterium | reverse complement strand
AAGCAAATCGAATCGCAGGTTCAGGCGGCAGTCCAGGAATCCGATTGTATCATCTTTCTGGTCGATGGAAGAGTGGGGTGCACGCCGGCTGATGAACAAATTGTCCATGATTTACGTCGACAAAAAATACCCGTTATTCTCGCAGTCAATAAAATGGATCAAACCAAACAGATTAACGAAATTTATGAGTTTAGTCGCTTGGGTATCGATGATGTCATCGCAGTTTCGGCAGAGACCAGCCTGGGTCTTAACGATTTACTAGACTGGGTCATGGCTAAAATAAAGAAAATACCTGTCACAGAAGCTTTTAAAGCAGACATTAAGATTGCTATCATGGGTCAGCCCAATGTGGGTAAATCGACCTTACTCAATACCCTGTTGGGAGAGTCGAGGGCCGTGGTTCACCCCACTGCAGGGACAACACTGGATACCCTTAGCACTTATGTCCAACAAGAGGATCAAGTATGGGAGTTTGTGGATACAGCGGGTATTCGTCGAAAGACACGAGCCAGCGAAAAAATCGAAAAAGTCAGTGTGCTTAAATCGCTGCAAGCCATGGCGCGAACCGATTTAGTCCTCTTGATGCTGGATGCCACTCAGGGAATGAATGTGCAGGATGCCAGAATTTTAGGCTATGCTCAGGAAAAAGCACGGGCCATGGTGATTGTTTTTAATAAATGGGATTTGATGCCCAAAGGCAGCAGCGTAGAGACCGTTCGTCAAGAGGTTTATGAAAGATTTCCTCAACAAAAAAATATTCCTTTGATTACTTTATCCGCTAAAAATCAGGGGGGGATTTCTCGCTTAAAAGAGACCATTAAAAAAGTTTCAGCAAACTTTCATCGCCGTATTTCTACCGGGGAACTGAACCGCGTTTTTCAAGAAGCCACTCGCAGTCACCCTCATCCTAGCCAAGGAGGAAAACACATTAAGCTTTCTTATATTACACAAGTCCATGAGGCCCCTCCACGCTTTCTCATTTTTTGTAATGCACCAGACAAGGTGCAAAAGTCCTATCTACGTTATCTTGAGCATGTTTTTTATCAACATTTTGAGTTTTTAGGAGTCCCTCTTCAGTGGTCCTTAAAGAAAAAAAGCTCAAGAGAGTTTTAAAAAAAAATTCTAATTTCTGGAGAAGGTCTTTTATACTCCATCAATTCAGTTAAAATAATAATATGGAGACACAAAAACACTTTGAGACCGAAAATCATTTAGAAGCGGGTGTTTGGGCCTTATCTCGTGAAGATTTAATGACACAAGCTTCGACCATATTAATGGAATTAATGATTTCTCGAGAAAAAGTGATTCCTAAAAAAGAGGTCGAATGGACTGTGGATGCAACAAATCCAGAAGATCTGATCAATGGGCAATTAAAGGAAGTGATCGAGCGTTTTGAAAAAGAGAAAATGGTGTTTTCTGATTTTCATATTCGCTTGCGGGGCCTAGATACAATTAAGTGTCTTGCCCATGGTGAGCCACTCGATCCAGAACGCCATGGTATCAAGAGGCATTTTGCTCATGCTCATTGTGATCAATTGCTCCACCCTATGGGAACTCGACAGTGGATGGCAAATTTAAGCTTTGATGCTTAGAAAGCTCATCTTGATTCTGTCTTTTGGACAACTCCTAAAGAGCGCTCTAAGTGCGCTTTTTATGATGCAGTGAGTTATCTTTTATTCTACCAAAACCTTGACAAGATTTATTTAATTTTGCTAATTCGTCAATCCAATCGTTACTATAATCATATTTATTATAAAAATATTTTTTTTCTTTTGAAAAAAAAATAAAAATGCGGTCTAATTGGTAAATAATAAATTTAAATTTTGTATAAATATATTATTTGTAAATTCTTCATAGTTTTTAGAGTGTAGATAGAAGGTGGTTGGTCGTCCGTCATTCCATCTCCATCTAAAAAATAATCGTGTTCTAAAATTAAATTAGGAGGCCCTCAGTTGAAAAGAATCACCCGATTAGTTTTTGTAACCCTTTTTATATTCACCTGGGCTTCTCAATCGGATGCCAGTCTTTCGCCAAATAAGAAAAAAATCGAATATGATGGGCCAGAGATAGAGGTCGATTTAGACTATTTTAGTGAGACCGAATTTTTTATGATGGATATGGATTATGCCCTTAATTCCGCTACAGGTTATATTCCACAAGGTTTACCCTGCGAAGGGGTCATTACAAGTCATTTCGGTTGGAGAAAGATTTCTCGGCGCCGTGGGCGTGGACGCATGCATTTAGGGACGGATATTGCGGGTCCAGTAGGGACGATGATTTATGCTCCTGCCGCAGGTAAGGTTACTTTTTCTGGTGTCAAAGGGGGCTATGGTCGGACCATTATTTTAGACCATGGAAATAATATTCACACCTTATACGGACACAACTCTGAACTCTTAGTCAAAGAAGGAGATTGGGTCAATAAAGGGCAAGGCATTTCTAAAATGGGAAGTACGGGTAGAAGTACCGGGTCTCACCTACATTATGAAGTTAGAGTTTCAGGGAACCCGGTCAACCCAAAGAAGTTTTTCTAAAAACTAAGCTTCTTCTTCACTGGATTCGAGTTCAACATATTCAATATTGGCTTCTACATTAGGCAGGTCTTTTAAAAAATTTTGATATTCTTTTTGGTTAATGAGGCCATTGCTCAAAGCAAACTCGAGAGTTCTTAGATCAAATTTTTCACCTAATAACATATATTCTTTCATTGAATTCCTCTTAAAATAAATATTTAATCCCAGTGAAACTGAGATGGGTTGTTTTATATTGTTTTTATCAAAAATAGAGTGCAAATACCCTCTATAAAAAGGCTTCTTAAAAACCTATATATCTTATGTCAAGGGCAATTATTTTTTCTCGATTTCTAAAAGACGAGAACCATTTTTATAAATGCGAATATCCCCGGTGGATTCACTGATCACTAAAGCAAGGGCCTTGGTAAGAGCGGTAATACCGGCTGCTGCCATATGTCGGCTTCCTAAGCCTCTTGCGACATCTGCACCATCAGCGGAAGCACCTAGGTAGCGGCCTGCGTTTAATACTACACCACTTTCATCTATGACAAAGGCTCCGTCCAGTGCAGAAAATTCTCGAATGGTTTCTTTAAGTGCGGGGCTTAAAATATTTCTTTCTTCCTCAGTGTATCCCTTAAATGGATTGATGATCATTTGTTTGCTAAGTTGGAGGACTTTTTCTGAATCTCCGATGACAAAGATTGTTCCAACAGGTTTGCCTTCTCGGCCTTTTTCTGCTAACTCCATGATTAGATTCAGTGCGGCTTCAAACACTTGTGGAGCGACAGAGTCGGAAATCCCTAAAATATTTTTAGTTGTGATGATTTCATTCTCTTTACCAATTTCAAAAACAGTCATGGTATCCAGGCTACGTGTTTCCCCCATGCCACAAACAAAAACGACTTTTTCTCCATCGGCAACTAATTGTGTCGAGATCGCATAGGCCATACTGACTTTCATTAAGGCCAAACTACCTAGTTTGATATTGGGAAGAATAAGTTGGTGAGGGTATTGACTAAAGTTTTCTTCTTCACTTAAATTTTGTTTTTGAGAAACAATAATTAGCTTACAATCCTTAGGTAAATCTAAAGAAAAAGTAACCTCATCTAAAGCATCCACGTATAAAAAAAAGGCACGTGCACGAATCGTTTTTGCGATTTGGCCAGCGTTTTTTAGAATAGTTTTATTAATTAATTTCATAGTATATTTCTAGAGACAATTTCGTTGCAATGGGTTCATTATAACTGATAAATTAAGTTCTAGGAAAGTTTTTCTCTTTAAGCAATATTTTACTAGGCCTAAGTTTCAAAGTTGGCAAATTAAGAAAACTTAGGTTAAAATTTCCACTTAAAAAACTCATTGTATCTCTTAAGCGTAAAAGCTTTAGAAACATTAGGCCAAAAAATGAGAATAGATCAATCGAATAAAATTTACCGCATAAAATGTTCCATTATTTATTGGGTGCTTTGCTATTTGTTGACCCTTAGTTTTACCTCTGTTTTTGCCCAAGGTTATGAAAGGGACCCTTTCAAACCTAAGTTCAA
>JAUHYS010000214.1 GCA_030426445.1 bacterium | reverse complement strand
TTGGATTTAATTTGCAGCCGATCCGCCCGCAGTTTGATCTGGTCCGCGGATTCCTCCCCACTAAGGTAAGCCACGGTTTGATTCAATCTTTGATTTTGCTGGGCAATATGCGCCAATAATTGCAGTGCCAAAGTGGATTTGCCAATGCCCGGGTCGCCACCCAGCAAAATCACCGAGCCGGGCACCAGGCCGCCTCCCAGCAAGCGATCAAACTCGCCCAAGCCGGTTAGGATGCGCGGGGGTGCCTCCGAGCCAATGTCTTCCAAAGGCAAGAGCTCCGAGCTTAAGCTATAAAAGTGCTCGCCCTGAGCATGCTTGGCCACCAAATTGAGTGGACTTTGTTGCTCGACCAGGCTGTTCCATTGCCCACAGTCTGGGCAGCGGCCCAGCCATTTGGCGCTTTGGAAGGAGCAATGTTGGCATTCGAAATGAGTTTGATTTTTAGATGAGCTCTTGGGCATAGGCTGCTACTTTTTTAGGCATTAAAAAATTAGTTGTTATTTTTTAAATAGTTAAAACGCTCAGTGCACGCGCGTGCACTGCGTTCACTGGAAATTTTAGTCTGGGCAAATGATGATTTGCCCCTACATTGAGTCCAAAGGTTTGTAGGGGGTAATACAAAGGTTTGTAGGGGCGAAACATCTTTCGCCCTGTAAAGCAAGTTGGGACAATAATGATTTGCCTCAATTAAAAAAACTGACATATTGGGGGGACCATGCCATGGAAAAAGACTTTTTTCAAAGTCAAATCTTTCTCAGTTCTATTAAAGAACTCGAAAAAATCGAGCGACAATTTCCCGAAATCAGCCGCACGCTTCCGACTTCTCAAGTATTGGAAAAAAACCACCGCCAAGGCAAGGTGCTGACAAAGCTTATGCAAAAAACGCCACGTCTCGAAAAGCATCAGCTCCATAAAAAAATAGCCAAGCTCCTAAAAAAGAAGGCCCGACAACTTTTTTATTATCAGCAATTTTATCAGCGCTTTCCCGAAAAAGTTCCGCAAATTGCGCATATCGATCGGCTGTCCTGGACGCATGTGCGGGTTACGCTGAAACTCGATTCTAAAAAAGAAATTCTGTATTATCTTAACGAGGCGGCTGAGGCTGGCACCAATACGCGGCAGTTTGAACTCGCCGTGCGGCACGACCTCTTTAACTTAATCCAGGCGGCTTCTAAGGCGCATCCCCATGGGGAAATCATCCGCAGCCTGTCTCCCACCTATACCTTTGTGGCCAAAGTAGTTGCGGTGATCGATGGTGACACCCTGGAGCTGATCGTGGAGCAGGGCTTTTATGCGCAATACCGCATTCGCGTGCGCCTGCACGGCATCAATGCTCCGGAAATGCATGGGCCTCAGGCCAAAAAAGGCAAGAAAACCAAAGAATTTGTGGCTCAAGTGCTTGGCGAATTGGATTTCATTATTATTAAAACCTACAAAACCGACGCCTTTGGCCGTTACGTGGTGGACGTGCTCTATCACCCGCTATGGACCGACCATAAAAAGATTTTTGAGGACGGGGTTTATCTCAATCAACAATTATTGGATCGAGGTTTAGCTAAGTTGGCGGTGTATTAGAATAGTAGAAATAGTTTTTTAAGAATTAATGAGGAAAAACGGTTTAAAAAATCTCTCAAAACTATTTAGAGTTTTCTTTGATTTTATTAGACTATGGACAAAATACCGCGTAAAATGTCCACATGTTTATAAAAAGAAGTTTGCAAAACTTACTTAAATCTTCGAAAAAAAGTGTTTTACTTTTAGGGCCTAGGCAGACGGGTAAGTCGAGTTTAATTCAAAAACTAAAGCCTGACCTGACAATTAATTTAGCGGACCAAGTTACCTTTTTGGAGTTTAGTCGCAATCCTAATGAGCTTCGTGAACGCCTTGAATAACGCTGCGTACTTATGCAGCCACTTATCTTAAAGAGGAAATTCAGGCGGAAGCCTTAACGAATAACCTAGAAGGCTTTTCAAGACTTTTATTTTATGCTGCCGAATGTTCCGGCACTTTTTTAGACTTTACTAAGCTTAGCTCGGAAGCTCAAATATCGCGACAATCGGCTAGACGCTATTTTGAAATTTTAGAAGATACTTTAATTGTACAACGGAGTTTGGCCTTTTCTAAAAGTTCTCGCAAAAGACTCATTCAACACCCCAAATTTTATTTCTTTGATAATGGCGTGCTCAATGCGCTTTTAGGTAATTTTAAGGCTTCTCCTGATCGTCAAGGCTTGCTTTTTGAACATTTTATTTTTAACCAAATCATTTCTAGTTTAAAAGCCCAGGATCAAGAGTATCGTATTTCTAATTACCGGACTGAGCATGGAGCAGAGGTTGATATCATTTTAGAAACTCGTGGGCAAGTTTGGGCCATTGAAGTAAAAGCCTCTCGTACTTTAGGAAAAAACAATTTAACGGGATTAAAAAGTTTTTCGGAATACTTTAAAAAACCTCATCGTGTAATGGTCATTTATTTGGGTTCCCAAAGCAAAAAAATCTCCGGGGTGGAGGTCATTCCCTGGCAACAGGCTTTTAAGAAATTAGCTTTGTAAAAAAGCTCACATGGCGTTAAACCCTCAAGTTTTTGAAAAATTTATCTCACTTTTATTTAACTGCCGCGATTAAAAAATCGCCTTTTCACTTTTTTATTCAAAATAAATCCTTAAAAAGAACCATTTTATTTACTTCACCCCCCTTTTAAAGATAAAATAATAAGATACAGAAGAAAGCGTGCTTGTAAAAGAGGTTAATCAATCATGAGTTCAAGCTCCTCTCATCTTTTGGGATACACCTTCAAAAACAAGATATACGAAGGACGGCATGCCCAAATATTTCAGGGTGTGCGGCAAAAAGACAGCCAACCCGTCCTGATCAAAGCTATCTCCAAAAAAAACGAACATGAGCATTCGGCGATTCAGCTTAAAAATGAGTACGAAATTCTCAGTCAACTTAAGCTGGCTTGTACCATAGAACCTTATAGCTTAGAGGAAAATCATGAAGAAGTCGCGCTGATTTTTCCTGATTTTAAGGGGAAAAGTTTAAAGACCCTCATTCAACAAGAGCGCCTTTCTCTAAATAGCTTTCTTGAAATCGCCATTAAGCTGGCAGGGGCCTTAGACCATCTCCACAAAAAAAATGTGATCCACGGAGAAATCTATCCCGAAAATATCTTAGTCAGCCCCTCTACAAAAAACATTAAACTCATTAACTTTGATAATGCCTCGCTACTTTCTCGGGAAGAACAAACTCTTGCCGCGCCCCAACAATTAGAAAGAAATTTATTTTATATTTCTCCAGAACAAACCGGTCGAATGAATCAAAGCATTGACTGCCGAACAGACCTTTATTCATTAGGAGTCACTCTCTATGAGATGCTCACAGGCTTATTGCCCTTTGATGCCAGTGACCCGATGGAATTAATCCACTGTCATATCGCAAAAACCCCGCTTGCTCCCAGCCAAAGAAACCCTAAAATCCCTTCTATGCTTTCAGAGATGACCTTGAAGCTCATGTCTAAAAATCCAGAGGACCGTTATCAAAGTGCTTTGGGCTTACGATACGATTTATTCCAATGCAAAGAACAGCTCGCAAAAACAAATAACATCAGTACTTTTCCACTGGGTTCTCACGATGCCAAAGAAGATTTTCAAGTCCCTCAAAAATTATATGGTCGATCCAAACAGTTTGCTGATTTAGTAGCATGCTTGCGACAAAGCCATCAAGGCAAAGCCAGATTGGCATGGGTGACGGGATACTCGGGCGTTGGAAAAACTGCGCTTGTCCGAGAGCTCTATAAGCCCATTACTCAAGCAAGGGGTTATTTTATTTCCGGAAAATGTGACCCTTATCAAAGAAGAACGCCTTATAATGCGATGATTCAAGCCTTTGAGCAATTGATTGAACAAATTTTAGCCGAAGGCCGTGAGCAGCTTTCTTATTGGAAAGAAAATATTAATCAGGCCCTGGGCTCAAACGCACAAGTTATTTTAGAAATTATTCCCTCGCTGCAAGCGATTATTGGGCCTCAACCTCCTCTTCAATTACTCCCGGTAACCGAAACACA
>JAUHYS010000213.1 GCA_030426445.1 bacterium | reverse complement strand
GCGACCTTTCTCCCAAAGCCCGTAACTTTTTGCCAATGAGCTCGGCCACGCTGCCTCCCACTCCGCTGTCGACCTCGTCAAAAATTAAAGTCGTGGTTTTCTTGGTTTGAAATAAAATTTCATAAAGGGCCAAAAGCAAGCGGCTAAGCTCCCCCCCAGAGGCAACTTGAGCCAGTTCTTTTAAGGGTTCGCCTGGATTAAAAGACACCTCAAAGCACATTTTATCGCCGCCCTGTTCATGAAACTCCTCTACCTGGGAGATACGCTCAAATTGCCACTTAATTTGCGTTTGAGGCATGGCCAAGTCCTTCAGCACTTTTGCCAATTGCTGAACGATTTTTTGCGCGGCTTTTTGACGTGACTGGAATAATTGTTGCGCCGCATGCTCCAAAGCTTTCTTGTTTTTTTCTAAAGTGTGTTGATGTTGTTTGAGCAATTGCTCAAAGTCTTCGACTTCGCCCAATTGAATTTTAAGCTGATCCAGCTTGGTCATCAGTCCTGACAGATCTAAACGGTATTTTTTTTGCAGCTTTTGCAAGACATCCAAACGCGATTCAATGGCATCCAGGTCCTCTTCGGGAGAAGGCAAGCTCGCATGATAATGCTGCAACTGCGCTAGTAATTCCTGACTTTTTTCGGCTAACTCCACAACCTGCTCTTCCCAGGGCAGATTTTGTCCTTCCCACTGAAACAATTTTTTATCTAAGACCTGTAATTTACCCACTTGCTCCAAGACGGAATGCTCACCTTCGGATAGCAATTCCAACATTTTATAAGTGGTCTCGTTTAGCTGCGTGCTGTTCTTCAGTCTTTGTTTGAGACTTTGTAGTTCTTCCTCTTCACCTGGTTTCAGTCGGGCTTCCCTAAGTTCTTCATACTGAAAACGCAAAAAATCTTCTTGTTCCTGAATCTGTTTCACCCGGGCTTGTAACTCCTCAAACGACCGCAGTGCTTGACGATGAGCTTGGTAAGCCTCTTGATAATTCGCCAAAAGCTGCGGGTGCTGGGCTACTTGATCCAAAAGTTCGCGAAGATAGGCTTGGTGCAACAGTTTTTGTGCAGCATGCTGCCCCACCAAATGGCAAAGGCCTTCTCCGATTTGTTGCAGGCTCTTTAACGAAATATTTTGATCATTGAGATAGGCTCGCGAACGACCCTTTTCGCCTAAACTTCTTCTCAAAATGAGACTGGTCTCTTCTGCTGATAAAAAACCTTGCTGGATTAATTGAGATTGAAGCTCAGTGTTTGATTCGGTCTCAACCAACAAGCTGACAACAGCCTCTGGACAATCCGCACGCAGCCAATCTTTGTCCACCCGCGAGCCCAAGACAAAGGCAATGGCTTGCAAAAGAATGGACTTGCCAGCACCGGTTTCACCCGAAATCGCATGAAAACCTGACCGAAAGTCTAATTGCAGACTCTCGATCAGGCCAAAATTTTTAATGGATATTTCTTGAAACATACTATGACAAAAATCTTTTTGTCATAGCATAAGAAAAATAAATGGGGAAATAAATCTAGTCATTTAATCGATCTATTTTTATTCTGTGAGCTCGGGGGCTTGGTACTTGCCTGCAGCTTTTAATAAATCCTCAACTTCTTTTTTTGCATCTTTACCCACCACATGATCGGTTAAACCTTTAAAGTGTGCTTGATCAAATTTTTGAAAGTGGTTATAGGCTCCCTTTAGTCTATTGGCTGCCTTTTGGACAACTTCTTCAGATTCTCCTGTTTTCATTTTTGTTTCGAGATTATTGGCATAATTCATAACCCCGATCACTGATTGCTTACCATGATACTTTTTACCATTCCAACTCTCACGCACAACATCAAGAGTGCCTTGCTCGGTATCGCGAAGATTGGCTTTTAATTCCTCACGGGCAACAAATTGTGGGTTTTGAAATTCGGTGTTTAAATACCGATTTAAAGTATCTCGACTCGAAATTTTCGCTTTAGGAGTTCTGGCTTCGTCAGCAACACCTACACGGCCCAAAATCTCTTCTTCAGGGATGTTCTCTAAACTGGCTGCGACAGATGGTCCATCGCCCAACTCAGAAATAAGTTTTTTGCTATTTTGTGCAAGTAAAGTATCCAAGTCAACTTCTGCGAACACAGGGCTTTTGTCTAAACTGGCTGCTTCAGTTTTCGCTGCGGCAGCTTGTGTGTGACTACAAGCGGCTGGAGATTTTTCGCCTAATCCCAAGTGTTTCATTTTTTTATTTTGAGCAATAAAAGTACTTTGGCTTTCATCCGGTTTTGATGAGGTAGGGTTTTGGGCTTCACCCAGCGCTTTGGCTAACTCTCCCGCTTCAGCTTTGACTTGTTTGTAGGCTCCTGAAGGGGCTTTACCCGATTCAGTAAATGCAGGATTAGATAAGGTATCCATTGCAATCAAATAGTTGAACTGAGCCCCGTCGATATCACCGTTTTTGAGCTTTGCAATTCCTTCGTTCACTAAACTTTGAGCTTCAATAGTTAAGTCTAAAGTACTTTTTGAAGAACTTTGAGTTTGTTGTACGTTTTTAGTTTGCGCCTGAGTTGGATTGACCGCCATAATTAACCTTCCCCTTATTGATTTAAATTAATTTATCATTTTTATTACTAACCAAATATTTAGTTAGTTAAGCATATTTCTAGTTATATGCAACTTTTATTCCAAGTTAAAAATTAAAAATACCTATAAAAATCAATGTATTAAAATTTTTACTCTTATCATAAGTGTGGACTAAAGTCACCAAAAATAATTTTTCTGATGTCTCAATACCTCAAAAAGGGATTGTGAATGCTCAGTAGATATGTGACACGGAGTTAAAGAAAAGCCAGGAATAGAAAGAAATAAAGAATTAGCTTTTTTCACATTGAAGCAAACGAGTTAAGTCTGATGACTCGGAATCAATACTTGCAGATTCAAGGTAAGAGATCATGAAATCCAATTGAGCAAGGTAAATATCATTCTGTCCTTCTGGTCTATCCTCTGTGTTTGTTTTATCAGATATGGCTTTTATCGAAAGGCATTGACTATAGGCTTCCTTTAATAATTGGATAGCAAAACGGGAACGTTCAAAGCCACCTGATTTTCTTACATGCTCTGGACTAAGCGTTGCAGTGTATGTCAAGAACTCTGATTTTAACTCAATATAATGAGCACCCTCTGGCAGCACGAATAGTTGATTATCCGAAATAGCTTGCTCACATAATTTTCTGATTGTTTTAAGTTCTGCAATCAGTTCATTACGGACTTCTTGTCGGTCTCTTTCCGAAACTTGCAAACGGTTAGTTGGGACTATGGGTTCTTTTGGATGATGAAAATGAATCACTTTATTATGATTTTTTTGGGCAATCGGCGCAAGCTTTCTTCCGGTAAGGTTCAAGTAAATCGTTGCCAAATTAGTTCTGAGAATTTCTTGATTGGCTTCTGGATCCGGGGTTTTATTATCAATTTCACTTAAGAGATCTTGAATCCAATCTTGAAAGCTTATACTCGGACTTATTCCATACATCGGTGCTAAAAGCATAAGCAAGTTACGAGTAGCCTCAGCAGAGCTTGAAGAGTAAAACTCTCCTTGATCGTCAGTTCTGAGTTCATAAGAGACAGTCAGTTGTGCTATTGCATCGGGGGACAAGGCTATCTGCCCGATATTAGCTGACAATTCTTTCAAGTATTTATTGGTAGCTTGGTGTCCCTCATTTTTCTCCCATTGATGCATCATTTCGTGATGAGCCGTCCCCAGAGTCAGTAAGGTAGCTTTTTTCTTGTGACTCCAGTCTTGGGTATGCTGTTTCCAAATATGAGAGGCATGACTCTTTAACCGGCTCATTCCCCTTGCTATACCAGTAAAGCGAGAAGTGAAAACAACGGACTGTTGGGTGGTATATCCTGTTTGACCTAAGTGTGTGGTTTTATTTCCAAAGCGGTCCGAGATATCATCGATAAAGGAAACGTGTAAATACCGGTCAGAAGCTTGAGATGCATGTCTAGAATCTGATGTTAAAGCAGGGTATTGAATGGTTTGCTCAAGATAGCCCCCGTTTAGAAAAAAACCACTAATGGGCTTAAAGTGGGAACGAATAAAAATATAAACCCCTTTAGAGGCAAA
>JAUHYS010000212.1 GCA_030426445.1 bacterium | reverse complement strand
GAGTTGTCGGCGTCGTTGGAACAGTCGGTTTTGTAGGAGTTGAGGGTGTCGTAGGAGTGGTTACCGCTACTTTCTTTTTATTGAGTCTTTCATTAATAGAGCTGGATTCCTTATTGATTTCAACCGAACGTGTCACTGTATTATAGTCTGCTTTGCTAAGTGAAATAGTATAACGTCCGTATTCAAGTTCGCTTACGGTTGCAGGTGTTTTCTTGCCGGTCGGCTTATTATTGATAAAAATGCTTGCATTCGATGGGTTACTTTTGATTTCTAAAGCCCCATACAAAATTTCCTCTAGTTTGACTTCAAATTTTCTGGGTTCATCAATAGAAAAAATAGTAATTTTTTCTTCGACAGGCTTATGTTTTTCTAATTCGACTTTGACCGTATGGGTCTCAGAAATAGGCAAGTCATCGATGAGCGCTGGACTGACTTTGCCGGTATCTTTACCATCAACATAGATTTTTGCTTTGGCTGGGGTTGTGACAACGCGAATTGCCCCAAGCGGGACAGGTTCTAGTGTCGGGTTAAAACTAAGGGGGTCTGAGTCGGATAAAGTGACAGCGCGTACCCAGGTTTTGCGTTTTTCTTTTTTGAGAGTAATGGTTAGTTTTTTTCCAACAGGTAAGTTGGGGATCGTAGCAGGAGTGATGAAACCCGTATCGCCTTCATTAATAAAAATTTGTGCTCCTGGTGGTGTGGAATTCAGCTGCAGTGTACCGGTAATTTGTGGAAGAGGCGGCTCTATAATTTGTTTATAAACAAGATAAGCCAATCCGATGACAAAGAGAGAGACAATAGGGTATATAAAAACAAAGCGATTCTTTTTTCTTTTGACAGGTGCAGTGTTTGCTCGAAAAGAAGGCTCGATACTTTCCATAAGATTTTGGTTCACCCGAGTGGGGTCAGAGGTCATCTTATGGAGATCCGTTTCTTTTCCTTTTATAAAGGAATCAAAAAAAGTTTGGGTAGACTGTTTTCCCGATATATACTCTCTAATTTCTCCTGTACTTTCGCGGTGAACGATATTTTCCTGTTGCGAAGAGTCGATTAAAATAGATCGAGTCTGAGCATCCAGGGGTAGGGCTTCTTTTTCGGTGACTTTTTTTTGTTTGATTTCATCTGCAAAGATCTGCCGCATTTCCTTAGAGAGTTTGCGTGGGGTAAAGTCCGCATAAGTGGTATAAAGATAACGAGTAAGGTCAATCTGAAAGTCACCTGCGTTGTCATAACGTTCTTTGGTTGAATAAGCTAAGGCTTTTGCCAAGATTTTACGTATGGCTTCAGAAGGAATGGCAGAAAAGGAATCCTCACTCAGCCGCGTACTTCGAATCTTTTTGAGGACTTCAAATTGAGTTTCTCCGGTAAAGAGTTTTTTTCCGGTTAGAAGTTCATAAAGTATGAGGCCTGTAGAAAAAATATCTGTTTTGCGGTCGATAGGCTTTCCCAAGGCCTGCTCAGGAGACATGTAGCTGATTTTTCCCTTAAGAATACCCGCCATGGTATTGCTCATGTTCATGGCAGCTTTTGCGATACCAAAGTCTACGATTTTGACTTCGCCTTCAAAGCTGAGCAATATATTTTGTGGGCTAATATCGCGATGGACGATATTAAGAGGCTTTCCATCCGGGTCTTTTTTTGAATGAGCGTAATCTAAACCTTTGCAAATTTCACTGATGATATAAAGGACAAGCTGTTCGTCCATCTGCTTATTCAGATCCTTCAATCGACTGAGTAGTTCTCTAAGGTTACAACCCTCGATATACTCCATTGAGATGAAATAATCGTCTCGGACTTTTCCCAAATCGTAAACTTGAACAATGTTGGTATGAGAAAGCAAAACAGAGAGTTTTGCTTCGTCAATCAACATATTAATAAACTCTTTGTCGGCCGAACAGTGTGGTAAAATACGTTTGATGGCGAGAAGCTTTTCAAACCCGTCTACACCAAAGGTTTTGGCTTTATAAATTTCTGCCATCCCGCCGGTCGCGAGTTTTTCAATGAGGTAATGCTTACCAAATGCTTTGGGTTGAAACTCTTCCATTTTAAAGTTCTTTTTTTATAGTTGTTAGTTTTTTATTCTGCTATCTAATAGTAGTGGTGACTGCTCACCTCAGTCAAGTAGTCATTGTAATTCACTAAAAAAAATAAATTCGTTTAATTTTTTAATAAAACTACGATTAAAGTTTTTTTATTAGCCTAAGGCATGTATAAACCTCCGCCTCCGCCTCCACTTCCACCAGGCCGAGGATAGAAAGGATTACTGGGCTGACGATTATTTTGAGGTCTTCGGCGAGGTTTTGCCTTGACTATTTTCTGTAAATCGACATTCATTATAGTGGTTTCTGGTTTATTTAACTTAATGTTTTTATTGAAATCTTTATAACCGGGATAAGAAACTTTTATAGAGTATTCGCGGTCTAATTCTAGGTCGAAAAGTTTATCAGGTGTTTTGAGATTTGTATCTATTCCATCCAGGTAAATAGTAGCTCCCTCAGGGGTAGAGCTAATACGTAAAGACGCTAGGGTGACTTTTTCTAAATTTTTTGAAATAAGAATTGGTTCAGTCGAAGCTATTTTAACGACCTCTTGAATTTCTTCGTAGCCAGATAGTCTCAATGAGATTTGATAGTTTTGAGAAAGCTGAAGCCCTTCTAGTTTTGCTGGGCTTACTTTTCCTGTATCCTTGTCATTGAGAAAAATGGTGGCGCCACTGGGTTCGCTTTTAATTTCTATGGTGCCCGTTGTGACTTTATTGAGTTTGGGATTGAGATCGATGACTTTTTTGTCAGTGATTTTAGTTGTATAGTTCCATTCTTCAAAGCCTGCTTTTTTAAGAGTGATTTCGTAAGTTTTACCCATTTCTAATTTGTCTAATCGTGTTGGAGTTGTTTGACGAATGTTTTTTTGGTTAATAAATATCTTGGCTCCTTCAGGATTAGAGCTAATTTTGATGGATCCGCCTGAAGAAAAGAATGCCGAAATAGAATCTTTATAAATGAAGCCGACTGCAGCAAGAACGATGAAAGCGAAAAGCAAACCCATCCCTCCAAAAAGAGAAAGGTAGAGCCCTGTTTTGGATTTCTTTTTTTGAACATGACCTGTACGGACATTTTGCTGATAGCCTATTTGAGCGGCTTGAGCTGCAACGTGTACAGAAGCGCTTTGACTTTTTCCCATAAAAGTTTCGGTTGCTTTTAGTGGAATGGTTTGCTGTCCATGAGGAGGGGTTACTTCGCGGTGAACAATATTTTCTTGGAGATCGGAACGCTCCAATAAAGCTCTGGCTTCAGAATCAAGCTCTTGTAGCCTTTGCTCATTCTGTAAATTTTGTTGGATTTCTTCAGAAAAGACCTCTTTCATGAGAGCAGCTAGTTTTTTTGGGGTAAAATCGTAATAAGTTTTGTAAAGGTAGCGGGTTAAATCGATCTGAAAATCACCTGCTGAAGTATAACGATCCTCTTGTTTATAAGTGAGTGCCTTGGCTAATATTGTTTTTACTGCATCAGGTAGCTTGTCAGAAAAGTTGGCTTCTGTGAGTTGAGTGCTTTGAATTTTTTTAAGAATTTCTAAGTGAGTGTCTCCAGTAAATAATTTTTCTCCTGTAATCAATTCGTAAAGCACTAAACCAGTTGCGTAAATATCTGTTTTTCCATTAATGGGAAGGCCAAGAGCTTGTTCTGGCGACATGTAGTTGATTTTGCCTTTAAGAATACCTGCTTTCGTTGTAGTGCTGTTCATAGCAGCTTTAGCAATTCCAAAATCGACGATTTTGACTTCGCCTTCGTAGCTAAGTAGGACATTTTGAGGACTGATATCGCGGTGAACCAGATTAAGTGGATTGCCATTAACGTCTTTTCGTGCATGGGCATAATCGAGCCCTTTGCAGACCTCACTTATCATATAAAGTGCAAGGTCGACGTCGATTTTTTTCCCTCTTTTTTGAAGTCGGTTAAGAAATTCACGGAGGTTACAACCTTCTATATACTCCATGGAAATAAAATAATCGTCCCCAACTTTTCCTAGATCATAGACTTGAACAATATTGGTATGTGAAAGCAAAACTGAAAGTTTGGCTTCGTCGATGAGCATTGTGATAAATTCGCTATCTGCAGCACAGTGAGGCAAAATACGTTTGATAGCGAGTAGCTTTTCAAAGCC
>JAUHYS010000211.1 GCA_030426445.1 bacterium | reverse complement strand
AAAAAACTGGTTAGAAAATATTATCCAGAGTGGCTCATGCCTAGCCAATTAAAAACTGAATCAGAGGGAAAAATGCAAACTGGGACAGAGAGCAGTACATCTAGTACAGTGGACGAAGACCTTTCCGACCAGTTAGGTCAAGAGAGCGCAGCTAAAGTCCCTCAAGAGACAGAAGAAGAAATACAAGACTCAGAAGAAATCTCAGGAGACGATGCAGAAACCTATGATAATGGGTTAGAAAGGGAAGAAGCCACCGAACCCGTAGAAGAATATTAAAGAGGGATTCTTAATTTAGGGAGGAGGAAAGTGTGAAAAAAAAACGAGGGGAAATCATCGCTATGACAAAACTAAGTGTACTACTGGTTGCAGTCATTGTACTGGGGACTGTGTTAGTTCTTTATTCAAGTCAAGAAGGCCATGCAGGTGTGGCAATGAATGTCGACCCTACGGGAGCACCCTTAAGGTGGGAACAAAATACAACGGTCACTTTTAACCCTGAACGTGGTGCACTCAAATCCGCGGGGGGGTTTGATAATGCTAAAAGTGTCGAATTAGTCCGAAAAGCTTTTCAGGTTTGGACAAGCGTCTCGGGTGTTAATCTATCTTCAAAACAAGGGGCTTTTTTAGACGATGGGGGAGATGTCAATGCTTCTAACTTTCAAAATTTTATTTATCAAGGTATTGCTGGCTGCTATACAGATATTTTAGGTCTGAGTCCCCAAGAAGCGGGTCCTTGTTGGTCTCCAGTTATTTTTGATTCGGATGGTTCGATTATTGAGTCTTTATTTGGGTCCTGTAACCAATTTAGCATCCGTGCTGTTACCAAAATGGACCATGTTAATGATATGTCAGGGGATCCTGAACGCCGTAAAGTTCGCAGAAGCACCATGATCATCAATGGTGCTTGTATTGCACCTATCTCTAATAAATCGGGTTGTGGAGGTTGTTCAAGGGAGATCAGCGAAGAGGAATTATATGATACCATCGTTCATGAAGTGGGACATTTCTTAGGTTTGGGGCACAGTCAAGTCAATCCCGATGCTTATGATCGTTGTAAGAGTAGTGGTTGCAGTGACGCCGATAAAGAGGCCTTGCCTACAATGTTTCCCAGTTCCATTAGCAGTGCAGATTACTCTACCTTACTTGAAGATGACAAAGCTTATATGCGTCGTTTGTATGCCAATGCCTCCAATCAATATTGTAGTGTTTCAGGGACTGTTTTGGATCGCGATGGAGTCACTGAAGTTGCTGCAGTTGAAGTCGTAGCGATTGATTCTAATAGCAGCTCGGGATGGATCGCTGGTCTGTCTGGTGGAGAATCCCCCCAAAATAACCAAGGAGTTTGTTCTGGTAATTGTGGTGCCTTTCTTTTGACGGGTCTGCAAGAAGGGCGAACTTATCAAATCTGTGCGCAACCGATTAATTCAGCTTTTAAAGGTATTTCTTCTATTGCTAATAAGTCCCAGTCGGTTGTGGATTTTCCTCGAACATGTCCCGAGTCCATGAAGATTACTTGCCAATGTTCTGGCGGTAGTTGTGAAACCCACTCTGGTTTTAATATTACTATTGGTCAGGGAGCAACCACCTACGATACTTCAGAGCCTAGTTCCAGCAGTGCTTCAGGAAGTGGTGGAAGTAGTGGTGGTGGCGGAGGAGGTTGTAGTCTCAGTCTGCCTTAAAGCTCACTCTATTCTATAAACAGAAGTTGTGAATAAGTTGTGGGAAAAACCGTGGAGAAAACCCTTTCTTTTTAAAGTCCCACGAATTATCTCATTTTTTTTGCTTGTGATTCAGAAAAATGCCTTTTAGAACTCCTTTAAGCACTTTGCCTATTTTTTAAACATGTTATGGAGTTTTCGTCTCAACACCAGAAGCCAGGCTTTAGCAGGGTTAAAAAAACTCAAAAAAGAAATTGGATCGCTGTTGCCCTCAATGCTTTATTGTGGCCAGGAGTAGGTCAAATATATTTGGGTCAAAGGTGGAAAGGGCTTTTTTTTGCCGTTGCAGAATTTACCCTTTTTTCTGGTGCTTTGGTTCGTTATATGTCCATGATGTTTGCTTTAATCAATACAATGCCTTATTCCAACACCAGAAAAGCATTTCCACTGATGATTGAGACTTGGCAAAAAGACCAAGAGGTTTTATTACCAATGATCATAGCAGTTATTTTGATTTGGGTGCTTGCGATATGGGATGTAGCATTGACGCTACGACATCAAAATCCATCGCTCTATGAATAATAAGGCAATCATAAGGACGTTTTTTATGAAAAAATCTAAGCAAGTTAGAGTCAGTTTAATCGCTCTTTTAATCAGCTTTGTTTTTGTGATGGCTTGTGACTCGACAAAACGACACGAAGATAGCTCTGTAAAAAAAATAGCTAAAAAATCTTCAAATCCAAACAACTTAAAGCTTAATTTAAAGCAAAATATGAAGGTTCAAGTTTCTACTTGGAGCCTTTCTGAAGATCAGGAAGAGAAATTATCTAAGCAAAACCGCCAATTAAGTGTGACAGAATTAGGGGGGGTAGATGGTTTAAGTTTTATCTGGCAAGAGGGTGAACTGGACCAAGGGAATCAAATTTCTTTGCCAAATATTGCAGCCACTCGAAAAATGCTTTTACCCCTTTTTTGGCCCAGAGGGGAGCTCTATCTTTCGGATTATGCAAGTATTTGGTTATCGGATGCTGCTTTTGAGGAATTACTCCGAACAGGAAAAACCCATTGGTCTTTAGGTATCGATCAGAACCCTTTATTGGGACCCGCCCAAGAAGATACAACAATTAAAACTTCTCTTAAGAACTTAAACCAATGGATTAAGGAATTATCAGGTTTAACGAATCAAACCACTCAGAAAAAATTTGAATTTAACTATTTGACTGTTTTAACTCCTAGTCAAAATTATTCTTTAAAGCTCAATCAAAAAACCGTTCAAGTAGAAGTCATTGAAGCCGGAAACGATTTATTTCGTTATAAAATCTTAAATAATCCACAAAATCCTTTGATCTTAGAATTTGAATTAGCTCCCAACTTGCCTACCGTGAGCATGGCTGGAAAAAATCTGTTTTTGTTAAAGTCGTTATTAGAATACCGCATCAAAGAGATTGAGACCGAATAATATGGAAAATTTCTTAGAATCTTCAAGACTACGACTCGTTGAGATCGAAGAAACCCATGCATCTTTATTAATGCGTTGGGCCAATGACCCTGTTGTGTCTTCTCATTTACATGATACGAGTTATCCAACTCGACTGGAAGACCAATTGACTTGGATTAAAGATGTCAAGCAGGACCCCTACCAAAAAATTTTCATGTTGGAACATATAGCCCATCAAAAAATCGTTGGGTATGGGGGCTTAATGCGTCTCAATGGAGAGGACTTTACTGCAGAAGTTGGGTTGGCTATTGGAGAAAAAGAGTATTGGAAGCAAGGCCTGGGAACCGAATCCGCATGGTTGCTTTGTCGCTATGGTTTTCGTGTTTTGGGGCTTTTTAATATTCAGGCCGAACACTACGCACTGAATGTTGCTTCATTACGTACTTTTCAAAAGATTGGTTTTCGTTATTATGGGACCCGTCGACTGGCTCGATTGCTTGCGGGTCAAAGGTGGGATGTACATTATTCAGATATTTTATTTCATGAACTGCTAGAACCAGATGAGTGGTAATCTCAAAATAGCTTTATCTAAATGTTTCTTCCTGTCTAAATAGACTGACTAAAAATAGAGTAAAACAAACTAAAACCTAAAACACACCTTACTGTAGCCTGACAATTTGGTATAATAAATTAGATCTAAGTATATGTATATTAGGATGAGAAAAAACATTTTGTAAGGTTGAGGAATGCAAGATTTTTGTCTGCAATACGGGCCATGGGCCTTAGTGACAGGGGCGAATTCGGGGATTGGCCAAGAGTTTGCTTGTCAACTTGCAAGCAATGGCATGAACTTAATCTTGGTTGCTCACGAAAGTACCGACCTAGAAATGATGGCAGAACGTTTAGAACATCATTTTAGTATTAAAACTTTGGTGATCAGTACGGATATGAGTGAGCCTCAAGCTTTTCCAAAAATTATCGATCAAGTGCAAAAAAGAGAAGTTGGTTTCCTTGTTCCCAACGCAGGAATAGAGACCCACGGTGATTTCATTCAGGAAGATCCTTTGGAAGAAATCCGCTTGTTACAAAACAACATA
>JAUHYS010000210.1 GCA_030426445.1 bacterium | reverse complement strand
AAGGTCTTAGCCTTATAAATTTCTGCCATTCCGCCAGTGGCAAGTTTTTCAATTAAATAATACTTTCCAAAAGTTTTCGGTTGAAAGGTTGTCATAATGTATAAAGTTTAACTTTAGACTTTAAAAAAGTTTCAAAAAATAAATGATTTCAATGAAATGCTTTGTCCTTGGCTTGTTTTTTGAGACTCGTCTTGTCTAAATGTTTAGCTATCCTCTTAAAAGCTTTAAATAGTCAATCTAAAAGAGCTTGTTTTGGGTTGAGTGTGCCTATTATTGATTTTTTTACCCTTAATTAAAAAAACTGAAAATTTTAAGTGACTTCATCATAATAGTGGTACCGTATTCAAGAGTTTTTTGGAAAATAGATTAGCATAGAACTAGGTGCTTTTATAGTGTATTTTCAATCATTAGACTCCTTTTTCTGGGTATAAGTTAAATAGCTGAAAGAGCTTGTTAACTTTATTATATTATTTAAGGACAATTTATCTTTTGACGTTAAATAATGAGGTTCAGTTTTAAATATTTTACTAAAGTGTATTGGGTTTAGCTTTGTAATAAGGAGTCTCAAGAGAGGATTTGAAGTTTCTGACCATAGTGATAGAGGGAAGACAAAAGAACTCTATTGATAAAAAGAATGAGTAATAAGACAATGAGGGGAGAAAAATCAATTTGAGATCGAAAAAAGAAAGAGGGAAGTTTTTTTCTGACTTGATAGAAAACCGGTTCCGTCAACTGGTACAAAAAACGTACAATGGGGTTATAAGGGTCAGGTTTGACCCAGCTAATCAAAACAGCTCCTATCACGATGTAGCTATAAATAGTTAAGATCGTCGATAAAGCTTCCGCAATAAAGCAAACACCGGCTCCTAAAATAAACATGTTTCATTTTCCGATCGAAGAATCTGCGCTCGTTGAATTGCTTGTTCAACGGCTAAAGTAATGGATTTGAATACTTTATGTTTAGCTAAGATTTTTAACCCTGCTTCGGTTGTCCCTCCTTTACTGGTGACGGCTTGACTCAGTTGCTCTGGGGTCTTTTTTGTGAGTTCAAGCATTTTGCTGGCTCCCAATAAAGTTTGGATACATAAACTTTTTGCCTGCTTTTGGGTTAACCCTTCATTCATGGCTCCTTGGATCATGGCTTGTGCGATTTGATAAATAAAAGCGGGTCCACTGCCGCTGAGGCCTGTCACCGCATCCAGTAATTTTTCTTGAGAAAGGATTTCTAATTTTCCCATCCCTTGTAAGATTTTTTTTATTTTATTTTTGATATTGGCTTGAAGGTTTTTAGGAAAATAAGCTCCAATAGCACCATGACCCAACATGGCAGGTGTGTTGGGCATAATACGAATCACTGTACAGTTTGCATTAATAGCCTGTTTTATTGTTTTGATGGAAATACCTGCCATCATGGAAATAATTATTTGCGATTTATTGATATTAGAAGCTATTTCACTTAATAATTCTTGTGCTTGTTGAGGCTTGACCCCTAGCCAAATATACTGACTTTGACTAGCAGCCTCTTTGACTTGTTTTGTAGAAGGCACTCTCCATTGTTTAGCTTGTTTTTTTAATTTAGCGGTGTTGCGACGACAGACAATAATTTGTTTGGGGTCTGTCTTAGCGACTTTTAGCATGCTAGCTAAAATCGCTTCGGCCATATTGCCGAGGCCTAGAAAAGCGTGTTCATAAGGAAAATTCATAAATAAGTCATCTCGAAGGAATAAAATATTAACTTGAGCGAGCTCCAAACAAGAGTGTACCAATGCGAATCATTGTGGCTCCTTCGGAGAGGGCAATAAGGTAATCTTGACTCATGCCCATGGAAAGCTCTTTAAAAAATGTTTTATTAATCAATCCCGATTGTTTGCTTTCGTCAAGTAATGTTTTTAACTGTTTAAAGTAAGTGCGACTGCCTTCAGGCTTTTCTTGGTGAGGAGGGATAGCCATGAGCCCAGTTATTTTAAGTCCAGGCAGTTTTGTCAGTTCTGGAAGGGCTTTTTTAAAGTCTTCAATAAAAAAGCCGGTTTTGCTGCTTTCTTTTGCTAAATTAATTTCGCAGAGTACTTTTTGTTGGATATGGAGTTTTTGGGCCACTTGAGAAACCTTTTTAGCTAGTTTGAGTGAATCAATAGTGTGAATGTACTCTACTTTTCCCACGATGTCTTTCACTTTGTTGGATTGAAGGTGACCGATAAAGTGCCATTTTATCTTCTTTGCGGTTTCCGAATTTATTTTTTGTATTTCATCGTATTTTCTTTGCCATTCTTGAACGTAGTTTTCTCCAAAATGGAAAAGCCCCTTTTTAGCAAGCAAGATAATTTTTTCTATACTCTGTTTTTTGGATGCACCAATTAAAAGTGGCCTATCGTTTAGCGAGGCTTGATTAGGTGCTTTTCTGATAGAGTCTAAGAGAGAAAAGAGTTTTTCTTTAATTACTTGCATCGTTTTCTCAAGCTAGCATATATTTGCATTCTTTATAAGAAACTTAATTTTGGTCCAGGAAGATTTTACATGTTAGCTAAAAGGTATATTATAAAATTTTTTATTCCCTTTTTTTTGGTAGCCTTCTTTTTTTCAGGTTGTTTTGGCGGAGTAAAAAATCGAGGTAAAGTAAAAGGTTATCGAGCAGGTCAAGTTATCATGAAAAAGGGTTTTTATGAAGTTGGCGATCTTCCCTCATCATGGCAGCGAACAAAATTAGATAAGGCGGTCATCAACTTTAGAAATGAAGCGCTGCAATCCAATTTAGCAACGGAGGCCTTTTGTGACAGGGCATATAACGATTCTAATCTCAAATCCTTAACTCAACATTTATTTGGTGGAATGCAAGAAACGGATATTGTGTTGGAAGAACCCATAATGTTAGACGGAAGAACCGCACTCTATACCCATTTAACTGGAAAAATGGATGGTGTTCCTGTCAAAGTGGGTATTGTCGTAATTAAAAAAGATTGGTGTCTATTTGATTTTTTTCTTGTAAGTTCTCCAGAACATTATGATCAAGCTTATCAAGATTTCCTCAACTTTTATCAAGGCTTTCAATTTTCAGGTGAGTTAAAATAATGGGAAATACCTCTAGTCAACTAGAAGATCAAAAAGGCTTTTTTTCATTTATCCATGCTTTTACTTATCTTCCTAATGCCTTAATTTATATTGGGGGTTTGACTTTACTGAGTCTTGATTTCTTCAAAAGTTTGGTGACTTCGCGTTTTCCAATGCGTGAAACCATTAAACAGTTTGAAGAGGTTGGTATCAAATCATCCTCTTTAACTAATTTAATTGCTCTATTTACAGGTTTAGTTATCTCGGTACAATTTATTGTCGGTTTAGAAAGGTTTGGGCTACAACTTTATACAGGGCGTATCGTGGGAATTGCGATTACTCGAGAACTGGGGCCCGTTTTAACTGCTCTCATGGTGGCAGCTCGAGTAGGAGCGGGGATTACCGCTGAGTTGGGGTCGATGAATGTCACCGAACAAGTGCTTGCCATTAAAGCCATGGGGGCTAATCCGACTCAGAAATTGGTGATTCCCCGAGTGATTGCAACCACATTATGTACTCCGATATTAACTGTTTTTGCCGATATCATCGGTATTTTTGGTGGAATGTTAATCTCAAGCGTGCAGACTTCAATTGACCCAGGGTATTTCTTGGATCAAGTGATGAATACAGTGGGTTTATTAGATTTTTGGAGTGGTATCGGAAAGACTTTTTTCTTTGGCTTTTTTATCGGGATTATCGCTTGTTATCAAGGTCTTAATACACGAGGGGGCACCGAAGGGGTGGGGCGTGCGACGACTTTATCGGTTGTGTATTCTTCAATTTGCATTTTTATCTCAGATTTCTTTCTCACCAAACTCTTTTTGGAAGTATAATCTGATGGATTGTAAAAAAAATGGATTTGTTTTGTGAGTTTTATCGAATTTAAAAATATTAGAAAAGCTTTTGGCAATAATGTTATTTATACTGATCTGAGCTTAGAAATCAAAAAAGGAGAAACACTTACTATTATTGGTGGTTCTGGTACAGGAAAAAGCGTCATGCTGAAGCTATTGCTGTGTTTATTAGACCCTGACGCAGGAGAAATTTATTTAGACGGAGTCAATTTATTTAATTTGTCTTCACGTGAAGTAATAAAAATGCGAAAGCGTTTTGGAATGCTATTTCAGGGGGCGGCACTTTTTGACTCAATGAATGTTGCAGATAATGTTTCCTATC
>JAUHYS010000004.1 GCA_030426445.1 bacterium | reverse complement strand
GGCTCTAAGCAGCTTGACCTGAAGCTGTGGTGGCATGTCGCCGATTTCATCGAGAAATAAGGTGCCGCCGGAAGCCATTTCAAAACGGCCTTTTCGACCAAGGTGTGCTCCTGTAAAGGCCCCCTTGACATGGCCAAACATTTCGCTTTCTAAAAGTTCATCAGGGATGGCTGCGCAGTTGACAGGAATCATTGGTCCTTGACTACGATGAGATGCGTTATGAATAGCATGGGCTAATAATTCTTTTCCAGTTCCGGATTCTCCTAAAATCAGAGCTGTTGAATCCGTAGTTGCCACGCGCTGAATCATACTTAGGACCTCTTGCATTGCTTGGGAATTTCCCACTATTTTTTGAAAAGGGTAATGAAGGTTGAGTTGTTTTTTTAAAAATTTATTTTCGTCTTCAACTTTTGAGTAGTCTAATGCTTTTTCGACCAAGTTAAGTAGATCGATTAACTCAAAGGGTTTGGTTAAATAGTGGAAAGCCCCTTCCTTAATCGCTTCAATGGCGCTTTCTATGCTTGCATGCCCTGTCATGATAATCGATTTTGTATTGAGTTCTTGCTGTTTGATTTGTCGAATGAGTTCCAAGCCACTATGAGAACTCAAGCGTAAATCAATCAGTGCGAGGTCCACCCAAGCTTCTTGCAGTAATTTGGAAGCCTTTTTGTATTCTTCACAGGCTGTGACCTCGTATCCCTGATTAGTTAGATAACGTGCTAGAGCCTTGATCATGCAGATATCGTCATCCACTATCAGAATGTGTTTTTTCACAGGACCTCCCTTTAGGAATAAATATTTTAAAACAGCTTCCTTGCCCTATTTCGCTTTGTACTTCGATGTGTCCCCCATGTTCACGAATAATGTTATAAGTGGCAGGAAGTCCCAAACCGGTCCCTCCTACATCACGTTTCGTAGTGAAATAGGGGTCGAAGATTTGTTTTAAGTGGGATTCACTGATGCCGATTCCATTATCTTTAATTTGAATGCATAACTTTTCGTCATTTTCTTGCGCTGAGATTTTAATCTTGCCACCTTGAGAGATCGCCTGAAAAGCATTGAGTAGTATATTTGAAAAAACTTGCTGTAATTTAGCTGCGTTTACCCGTACCTGGCTTAGCTGGGGTAAGTTTGTTTCTAGTTGATAATCTAAGTGTTGCCATTGGACTTCTATGCTGGGCAGCGTTTCCATGATGAGTTGGCTGATATCGACATATTGACGTTCGATATTTTTTAAGGGCTTAGAGAGCGTTAAGAGGTCTTCGACGATTTTTTTACAGCGATTTGCGGCATTTTCGATTTCGTTTAAATCTGAATAAATTTCGGATTCTGTAGGGGTAGCCTCTTTTGCTAGTTGAGCAAAGGCTAAAATGCCAGCAATAGGGTTATTGATGTCATGAGCCAGACCACTGGTGAAAAGCCCGATGGCTGCCATCTTTTCTTTTTGGATCAATTGAGCTTCCAGCTTACGTATTTCAGTAACATCTTGATACTGTAATACATAAAGTCCTAAACCTTCACCGCTTTTATCTTTGATAGGATAAGCGCTTGCAATATATTCTCTTCCATCCGGAAAGATATGTACGATCTTTTTTTCTTGTTTGATTTTGGTTTCATGGAGCTGGACTGGGCATTCTAAACAAATAGACTCTTGTTTAGCAAAGATTTCATAACAGGGTCTTTCGATTAAGTCTTCTATAGAGGTTTTCGCTGCACGAGCAGCTGCTAAATTGGCTCTTTTGATAGTAAAATCTTTGGAAATAATGAGGACTGGGTCGCTAATGGCGTCAAAAGTGGCTTCCCATACACGTTTCCCTTTCTCAACTATAGAAAAAAGATCCTCTAGACTTTGATAGCTAGGCTTAACATTTTGATTTAAATAGAGATTTCCCTCTTTTTGTGATTGGACCACCCTCATATAATTTTGACTCCCCATAACGAATAATCATGTATTTTGACGCTACAGTTAAAATTATAACGAGCTCGTTAAAATTCGCCAACGATAATTTTATTTTTTTCTAAATGGTTAAAGCTTAATTCTTCTTGTCAACTTTTTTTATATGAGGGGGTATGAAGTGAAAAGATTTGAAAATAAAAGAATTATTTAAGCCCTTGACACAACTACCAAGTCCAAGTAAGACTAAAAATGAATAGTCATTCATTTTTAGGAGGATTTATGTCAGACATCCGTGATGCTGTAATCGTCAGTGCCGTTCGTAGCCCAATGGGTCGCGCCAATAAAGGTAATTATGTTTACACCCGTATAGATGACCTTGGTGGCCAAGTGTTTAAAGCTGCTATAGACAGAGTTCCCAATTTAGACCCGACAGAGATCGAAGATGTGATCGTCGGTTGCGCCATGCCCGAAGGTGAGCAGGGTATGAACGTTGCACGTAACATCAGCTTTTTGGCCGGAATTCCCAACTCAGCGGCTGCGGCTACCGTCAATCGATTTTGTGCATCTTCCCTGCAAACCATCATGGATGCAGCCCGTTCAATTATGGTGGGAGATGGAGAAATCTTTGTGGCTGGTGGTATCGAAACCATGACTCATGTACCCATGGGCGGTTTTAACCCTTCACTCAACCCTAAATTAATGACCAAAGATATGCCCGATGCCTATATTAGTATGGGGATGACCGCAGAAAATGTTTTTGAAAAATACAAAGATAAAATCTCTCGTGAAGATTTAGATGCCTTTGCAGCAGAAAGTCACGAAAAAGCGCTTAAAGCTATTAAGGAAAATAAATTTAAGAGTGAGATTACTCCAGTGCAAGCGACTCAAGTAGACGGCAGCCAGGTAACGGTAGATACCGACCAAGGTCCCCGCGAGGGCACTACCGTAGAAAAACTGGCCACTTTAAAAACCGTCTTTAAAAAGGATGGTGCCGTGACTGCAGGAAACTCTTCTCCTTTAACCGATGGAGCCGCGGCTGTTGTGATCATGAGCGCAGAAAAAGCCAAAGCTCTGGGAATCAAACCTCTGGCTCGTATTCATGCGATGGCTGTGGCAGGTTGTGACCCGGAAACCATGGGCATGGGACCTGTACCTGCAGTGCGCAAAGTTTTAAAACGTGCCAATATGAAAGTAGAAGACATCGATATTTTCGAACTCAACGAAGCCTTTGCTTCGCAATCACTTGCAGTTGTTCACGAATTAGGCATTGACCGCAAAAAACTCAACCCCCATGGGGGCGCCATTGCTTTGGGTCACCCCTTAGGCTGTTCCGGTGCGCGTATCATGGCCACTTTAATCAATGATTTAATGACTTACGATAAAAAATGGGGTCTCGAAACCATGTGTATTGGTGGAGGTCAAGGTGCAGCTTGTGTGATTGAGAGACTGAGCTAAAATAATCTTATAGCAAGCGATTTTATATCGAGTTTTGAGCGGAAGACTCGATTTATGGAGACTCTAATTTAAGATCATAACAAAGGATTTTAATATGCGAGAAATCAAAAAAGTAGCCGTACTTGGTGCAGGTGTCATGGGACAAGGTATTGCGGCCCATATTGCGGGCGCGGGAATTCCGGTTTTACTCCTAGATATAGTCCCTCCAAAATTTAGTGAAGAGGACGAAAAAGCGGGTTTGCAGCAAAATACAGCTCAATTTCGTAATAAGTTTGCCTTAAAAGGGCTCGAGTCCATTAAAAATTCGAAGCCTTCGGTGATTTACTCCAAACGTGATCTTAAGTTGATTACACCAGGTAATTTTGAAGACGACTGGGAAAAGTTAAAAGATTGCGACTGGATTGTTGAGGTGGTTCTTGAGCGTTTGGATATTAAGAAATCCGTTTACGAAAAGATCGAAAAAATCCGCAAGCCCGAAACCATTGTCAGCTCCAATACGTCTGGTCTGCCTCTGGCTTCCTTATCTGAAGGGCGCAGTGAGAGCTTCCTTAAAAACTTCCTGGTGACCCACTTTTTCAACCCTGTGCGTTATATGAAATTAGTGGAGATTATTTCTTCTGAAAAAACCAATCCAAAAATTGTTGAAGAAATGGCGGAAGTCCTCGAAGAGCGCCTAGGTAAAGGTGTAGTTTATGCCAAAGACACACCAAACTTTATTGCTAATCGCATTGGAACTTACTCTTCGATGGTGGCTCTCAAACACATGCAAGAGGGTGACTATACGATCGAAGAAGCAGATAAAATTTTGGGCCAGGCCACAGGTAAACCCAAGAGCGCAATGTTTCGTACCATTGATATTGTGGGTGTAGATTTGTTACCTCATGTTACCCAAACTATTTACGATAATTGTCCTAATGACGAACAGCGCGAGGCCTTTGTTCTCCCTGACATTATCAACCAAATGATTCAAAAGGGTTATTTGGGCAATAAAACCAAACAAGGTTTTTATAAAAAAACTCGGGACGAAAAAGGTCAAAAACAGATTCTAGCTTTGGATTTAAAAACTTGTGAATACCGGCCCAAACAAGAAGCGAAGTTTAAATCATTAAAAGCGGCTAAGGGAGTTGAAAATGTCGGTGAACGCATTAAGGCTGTTATAGAAGTAGGAGACCGTGCTTCAGAACTAGCTTGGAAAACCACCCGGGACACTCTCATTTACGCAGCAAACCGTTTACTCGAGATTGCAGATGATGTGGTCAATATCGATAATGCAATGAAATGGGGCTATAATTGGGAGGCGGGTCCTTTTGAAACTTTAGATGGCTTGGGCGTAAAAGAGACCATCGAAAAAATCGAAAAAGATGGGCTGTCTGTGCCTGCTGTGCTTAAACAAGTGGTCGAAAAAGGTGAAGGCACTTTTTACAAAAAAATAAAGGGCCAGCTTCACTATTTTGATTTGCAAAGCAATCAGTACAAAGAGATTTTACGTCGTCCGGGTATTTTCTTCCTCAAAGATATTAAAGAAAGCCAAGAAGTCTTGGCTAAAAATCCCGGAGCAAGTCTCATTGATCTGGGGGATGGAGTGATTTGTCTCGAATTTCACACCAAAATGAATGCTATTGATTCAGACATCGGTGAAATGGGGATGCAAGGGTTGGAACTCCTTAAATCGGATCAATATAAAGGGATGGTTATTAGCAATGAGGCCGAAAATTTTTCGGTAGGGGCTAATCTGATGCTGATTTGGTTGGAAGCCCAGCAAAAAAACTGGGATAAAATCGAGAATCTGGTCAAACAATTTCAAGACTTTGCAAGCGCTATGCGCATCGCTACTAAACCCGTCGTAGCAGCTCCCTTTGGACTGGCTTTGGGCGGAGGCTGTGAGGTCGTGATGGCAGCGGATGCAGTCAGGGCAGCGGCCGAAACTTATATCGGCTTGGTCGAAGTGGGAGTGGGTCTGATTCCAGCAGGTGGAGGCTGCAAAAATATGCTCCTTAATTGTGAAGCCAGCTTACGAGCCAAAGGTAAAAAGGTTTGGATGTCTCCGGGGGACGGTGGACCTTTTCCTAAAGTTCAACGTGCGTTTGAACGCATTGCCTTTGCTAAAGTAGCTACCAGTGCTAAAGAGGGCATCGAGTTAGATTACCTCAAACGCAGCGATAAAATCAGTTTAGACCGCGAATCCCTTTTACGTGATGCTAAGAGCGATATTCTGGTAATGTCTAAAGAATATCAGGCTCCCGAGTTACGTGAGGATATTTTAGTTCCTGGTCTGGGCGGTGAAATGGCCGTTAAAAGTTCCATTCGTGGATTTTTGGCATTAGGACAAATCAGTGAGCATGATGCATTAATCGCAGAAAAGCTGGCGCACATCCTTTGCGGTGGAAACCTTCCAACTCAGGGCTACGTTTCTGAGCAACATATTCTTGACTTAGAGAGAGAAGCTTTCTTACAATTAGCAGGAACCGAAAAAACGCAAGCGCGCATGCAATACATGTTGATGAATAATAAACCCTTGCGTAATTAGTTTTTAACGCATAATATTTTGTCTTACAAATATTGTACGATTAAAAATTAATTCAATATTAGAGGCAAAATTGAAAACAATCTCCTGCATAAAACGCTTTTCTAGCTTTCTACTGATGGCTTTTTTAGCTTTAGTAGCAGGGACTTCTTTTGCAAAAGAACCCTACCACCCGGACAACTCTCAGCAGCAAAGTTCCCAAGTGCAGACTATCACAATCGAAGGGGCGCCGGTATTGGGAGACGCCGATGCAGTTATCACCATTGTCGAATTTACCGATTATCAATGTCCCTTTTGTGCGCGTGCTCATAAAACCATGAAAAAAATTCTTAAGACCTATTCGGGTAAAGTAAAACTCGTTCAAAAACAATTTCCCTTACCTTTTCATCAAAATGCCAAACCGGCTGCTTTGGCAGCACTTTGTGCCAATGAACAAAAATCTTACCAAAAATACACAGAACTTTTATGGGAAAATCAACGTGAATTAGATAAAAAGGACTTGTTTAATTATGCTAAAAGAGCCCGTTTAAAAATGGGTCCTTTTAAGAAGTGTTTCAATAAAGAAAGGTATTTGTCTCAAATTGAGGCAGAGATAAAAGAGGGAAAGAAACAGGGTGTTCGTGGAACACCCACTTTTATTATCAATGGTCAGAGCGTTAGTGGTGCAAGGCCCTATGAGTATTTTAAAGGGATCATTGATGCGGAGTTAAGTCACGTCCTTCGTTGAGTTAAAAAAGCAGTGCTTGCAGAATTAAAAAAAAATTACTATTCTGCGGTCTTATAAATTTAAAATCTGGTTAGTTTTGCTCTAGATAAAATTTAGCGATAAACAAACCCGGTTAAATTAATAAAAAAGAAAAGGGAGCTTATGAATACAAATCATTGGATATTAGCTTTAGCTTTGATGAGTTTGGTGGGGTGTTCGAGTGCAAGCAATGGAAGCAGCGGTAATCATTCAAATGCCAATACAAATAGTAATGTAAATACTGAAACAGTTTCAGGAGGTACAGGTGTTTTGCCCAGCACTTCAAGTAAAACCGTTTTTGCGGAAATTAATGGTAAGAAGATTACTGAAGGCGAAGTGAACCAAAAAATCGAGTCTCGTTTATCCTCGATTCGTAGTTCTATCTTTGAACTACAAATGCAGGGTGTCAATGCCATGGTCAACGATGAATTACTCGATGCAGAAGCTAAAAAACAGGGCATGACTGTGGAGCAACTTCTTAAGAAAGAAGTGCAGGATAAAGTAGGGGATATTTCAGAGCAGGATGTCAAAGATTTTTACGAAAAAAATAAAGCAAGGATGCGGGGTCAGCCCCTCGAAAAAGTGAAGGGAACTATCAAAAAGCAGTTGGCAGCGCGTCAATCTTCTATCTACCGTAATAATTTGATGAGCCGCTTGCGAGATGAAGCAGATATAAAAATTCACTTAGAACGCCCTCGTATCGATGTCAGTGCAGATGATGATCCTTTTCTAGGTGCAAAAAACCCTAAAGTGACCATTATCGAATTTACCGATTATCAATGTCCTTTTTGCAGCCGAGTTCGACCTACTATTGACCAAGTTCTAAAAGAATACGGTTCTGATGTTAAGTATGTTCTGCGTGACTTTCCTTTAGGTTTTCATGCTCAGGCAAAAAAAGCGGCTGAAGCTGCTCATTGTGCGGGAGATCAAGGTAAATATTGGGAATATAGTGAAAAACTTTGGGAAAATCAGAGAGCACTTCAAGTCGATAAATTAAAAGATTATGCTAAGGAATTTAACCTAGATCAAAGTCAATTTGAGCAATGTTTAGATAGTGGAAAATTTTCTCAAGAAGTGGCTAAAGATATGAATGATGGCAAAAAAGCAGGTGTTTCAGGTACACCCGCATTTTTTATCAATGGTCAGGCTTTAAAAGGAGCCAAGCCGTATGAAGCTTTTAAAGAAGTTATTGATATGGAGCTATTGCGAAGTAAAAGTAAAAGCTAAATATAAAAAAATTCTGGATTCTCTAATCAAAGCAGCTTAAGCTATTAAGCTGCTTTTCTTTTTAAATAAAGAAAGTACAGCTTGTTTATTTATTTCTTACAGTTTCTTAATGAATTAAGAAAAATATTTATGATGATTTTATGTTAGATTTAAAATTTGTTATCGAAAATTTAGCTCAAGTCAAAGCGGCTTTGCAAAGTCGTGGGGTAGATTTCCAGTTATTAGAAGCCATTCAAAGCCTGGCCAAATCTAGAAAAGACCAACAAAAAAAATTTGACGAGCTTCGCCATCAGCAAAATTTAGCCTCCCAACAGATTCAACAAAAAAAACGAGCGGGTGAAAGCGTTGATGAAATCATGAGGGAGATGAAAGAGGTTTCACAGCGCTTGAAAGAACTGGCCCCTTTGCGAGAAGAAGCAGAAGAAAAGCTAAACGATATTTTATTACATATTCCTAATTTGCCCCATGAAAGTGTTCCTATCGGAAATGACGAAAGTCATAATCAAGAAGTGAGAGCTTGGGGAGAAAAACCTGAGTTGGATTTTAAACCGTTGCCACATTGGGAAATCGGTGAAAAGCTTGGTTTGCTTGATTTTGAACGCGGCGCAAAGATTGCAGGTTCACGCTTTACTTTATATAGGAAATGGGGAGCTAAGCTGGAGCGAGCATTAATCAACTTCATGCTCGATGTACAAACGACAGAAAATGGCTATGAAGAAGTCTTACCTCCCTTTTTGGTGAATCGTCAGTCCTTGATCGGTACAGGCCAATTACCTAAATTTGAAGAAGATTTGTTTGTCACTCAAGTGGGCTATTATCTCATTCCAACAGCAGAGGTTCCAGTTACCAATATTTATCAAGATGAAATCCTTGCCGAAGACCAATTACCGCTTTCGATGACGGCTTATACCCCTTGTTTTCGCAGTGAAGCGGGCAGTTATGGCAAGGATGTACGTGGATTGATTCGTCAGCATCAGTTTAATAAGGTCGAGTTAGTTAAGTTGACTCACCCGGATCAATCATATCAAGAGCTAGAAAAACTGACGGGTCATGCTGAATCGATTCTGCAAAAACTGGGTTTGCATTATAGAGTGATGGCACTTTGCTCGGGAGATATGGGGTTTTCGGCAGCCAAGACTTACGATTTAGAGGTCTGGCTTCCGGGGCAAAATGCATATCGTGAAATATCGAGTTGTAGCAATTTTCAAGACTTTCAAGCCCGCAGAGCTAAGATTCGCTTTAAAGATAGCTCGGGAAAAAATCGCCTGGTCCATACCTTAAATGGCAGTGGCCTGGCGGTTGGACGCACTTTTTTGGCTATCTTAGAAAATTATCAACAACGTGACGGGTCGGTCAAGGTACCTGAAGTGCTGCAACCCTATTTAGGCCTTAAGGAAATTCAACTTTCTACTTGATCTCAACAGGCAGATTTTTTTATATCATGCGCCTTGCTTTAGATTATATAAAGCTAAAGTGAAACTTTTTTAAGTGATTAGGAGAGGTGGCCGAGTGGTTGAAGGCACCGGTCTTGAAAACCGGCATGCGTGCAAGCGCATCGTGGGTTCGAATCCCACCCTCTCCGCTATTACGGAGAGCTTTTTAAAAAAACATTGAGTTTGTATGGCTTTCTTTGTAAGAGGGAGTCTGATTTTTTGGAAAAAAATATTTTTTGCTAAAATTAGGAGAGGTGACCGAGAGGCCGAAGGTAGCGGTTTGCTAAACCGTCGTAGGGCGTAAGTTCTACCGAGGGTTCGAATCCCTCCCTCTCCGTTTTTACAGAGAGCTTGTAACCAAGCTTTTCTTCATAAGCGCCCATAGCTCAGCTGGATAGAGCGTTGGTCTACGAAACCAAAGGTCGCATGTTCGAATCATGCTGGGCGCGTTTCCCTGTTTTCTAATAAATTTTTTAGTTTCTTTTTCTTTGCTTAACTTCTTGGTGCCATAATTTATTCAGTAACTTGGCTGCTTCAAGACCCTCATTGTTTTCACTTTTTTTATTTTCAAGAGAGTGCACGTAAATAGGACCGTAAACAGCATTGGTCAAGATAATAGCTTGGGCTTTCTTAAGGTCGGTTTCGGTGATTTTTTTTTCTTCAATTGTAAGTCGATTTTTTTTTATTAACTCAATTAAAAGGTGTCTGCCAACTCCCATCAATGGGCCTTGATCACTAGGAGGTGTGATCCACTTTTTATTTAAAAAGCAAAAGATATTGGTGGTGGCGCCTTCGATGATTTCGTGTTCGGGATTACAAAATAGGATTTCGTCAAAACCTTTTTTTCGAGCACGTTGGTAACCATAAAGATAAAAAAGATAATTAGAAGTTTTATGAGCTGAGAGTGGATTGGGACTGATGAAGAAATTTTTTTCAAGGGTGACGTAGGGAGGCATTTTGCAAATTATTTTTATGTAAGAGTTGTTCCAAAGAGCTTTTGAGGTTGGATTCGGAAAACTCGTATGTAAATTGAAGTGCCTTCATACCTGATTTTAGCCGTTCGATATGCTCAGCAAAAAAAGGGAGTGAACCATCAAACACCCGCATGGTTTCAAACAGACCTTCCCCATAAAGATAGGAACGGTCAGTGATAGGAATACTAACTTCGTTTTCTGGTAGAATTTTTCCATTGTGGTAAACCCAAAACATCAGTTAATTATTTACCCTTAAAGTTTGAAAAATACCTCGTGCCTTGTGTAGGGTTTCATCCCATTCCTGTTGCGGATTAGAATCTGCCACAATGCCTCCTCCACTCCAATAATATAAATTTTTATTTTGTAGTAGAGCCGTACGAATGGCAATATTAAAATCCGCATTTCCATTGAGATTAATATAGCCTATGCTTCCTGTATAAATACCACGCGGATGAGTTTCTGTTTGATCAATGATTTCCATGGCTTTTATCTTTGGTGCACCGCTAATTGAGCCACCAGGAAATAGGGCTTGTAGCGCTTCTAAAGCGGAGACGTTGTTTTTTAGTCGTCCACAGATTTCTGCGACTAAATGGTGAACTTGAGCAAAAGTTTCAACCCTTAAAATTTGAGGGACCTGAATCGTACCATAATCACAAATTCGCCCTAAATCGTTGCGCATTAAGTCAGTAATCATCAAAAGTTCGGCACGGTCCTTATGACTGTTTGCGAGTTCATTTTTAAGAGATGTGTCACGGTTTAGGTTGTCATCTCTGGGCCGCGTGCCTTTTATTGGAAAAGTCGTAATTTTTTTCCTTTTGATTTCAAAAAGAGTTTCTGGAGAAGCCGATAAAATTTGAGTTGAACCCAGGTTGATAAAAGCCATTTGTGGAGCCGGGCTTTGCTGACGTAAATTGAGGTAAAGAGATTCGGGGTGAGTGTTAGGTGAAGAGCTTTTAAAGTGCAGGCGTCTGGATAAATTGACTTGATAGCAATCTCCACGATGAATGGCTTCAAGGGTATTTTTTATTTTTTTAAGGTAAGTTATTTGTTCGTTTTTACCTTGATTAATTAGTGTCCAGTCGACAAGAGACTGCTGAATATCAGAGCTAGCCTCAAGCGTTTTGATTTCATCTAATAAACAGGCAACTCTTTTTTTTGCCAACTTGATATCACAGCTTTTTGAATCAGTATGAATTCCCAATGAAAAGAGCTGAGCGTTTTTTTTTTGATGATCCAAGATGAGGCCCGAATCGCAAAATAAAAAATAGGCGAGGGGGCTTAACATGTCTTTCATTTTATAATTCGGTAACATTTGGGTGTGAAACGCTTCATAACTTAAAAAACCAACAAGACCTCCGTAAAAAAACGAGTCGTCAGATTGGTTGCACTTCGAGATAGATTTTTGCAATGCATGAAGGGTTTTATTTAAAAAATTCCATGACGAAAGAGTGACTTTGTTTTCTTGAGAATAGAGAAAAAAGTCATCAGGGTTTTGCATTTCCCAACGCCATAAGGGGTTGCCGGTGATGAACGAGTAGCGTCCGCGTGAGTGATCTGTCATGGCAGAATCTAACCAAATACGGTGAGGAGCTGCCATGACCCATTTTGCTAGAAGCTGAGGAGAAGGCCAGTCAATAGTTTGAGTAAATATCTTCATTATTAGATTAACAAAGCCTTGAGCCGGTTTGTGAGTTCAATTTCTTTTTGCTCAGGCAGTGGGGCTTCTTGTCCCGTGACGGCTTGCCACATCCAAGGTGCTTCCATGCAAAGGTAACGTGGGAAATCCTGAGACCATTCCTGTAGCCAATGCCAAACCTTTTGATAAAGTTCTCGACGAATTTCTTTAAAGTAACGAAACTTTCCATCGGGAGCTGCGATGAATTCCTCAGAAAAAATCTTAGTTTGTGGAAAACGCCCCGTGGCTTCCCGTTTGAGGTCTTTATCGAAACGTAAGGAACCAATACTGACCCAAGCAATGCGTTTAGGGTCTAAATTTTGTGAAAGCTGTTCAATCAAATTATGATAAGCTTTCTCCCAGTCCATAAAATAAATCATAGGATCGAGGTGAATACCCACTGGGTAGCCGGCTTTTTGAACTTGTATCATACTTTGAATGCGCTCTTCTAAAGAGGCACATTTTAGTTCTTCCTTTGAGATGATATTTTGGGGAGACATGGACCAAGAAATAACTGTGTGTCCTTGATGTTGCAATGGGAGTAAGTTTTTAATGGTGTTGGATTTGGTTTTAAGTTCCAAAAAAGCATTAGGAATTTTTGCAAAAAGTGGAATCATTTCTTGGCTTAAATCAGTTAGATTGTCTAAGGCAAGTGAATCAGAAAGTTCTCCGGTTCCCATCCGAAAACAGTGCTCTGGTTGTTCAGTTGCTTTTTTTAAAATAGCTTTGGCGTAACTTTCCCAGTTGACAAACAGAGTTATATAGGGATTATTTTTTAGATAACTTTGTAAAATACAATAAGTGCATTCCAGATGACAGTTAGAAATAGGATTAAAGACATAATCCCCTAAATTAATAGCGTGTTTAATTTTTGGAAAAGGTTTCAAACATTCACCGCGCTGTTCAGCTAAGATTAAAGTACGTTTGGCAAAGCTAATGTCTTGAGGTGTTTTAAGCTCTTGGTAAGTTTTAATGACTTGTTGTGGAACTTTTTTAAACTTGTTGAGAACTTTTTGAGTTAAAGGGAGGTTTCTTACTTTAGCTTCAACAATAATTTTTTGCGGTTGAAAATTTTGCATAGCATTAGAACTCCTCAAGGTCTTTCCATTTATTTTTTTTAATGGATTCTAAAACCATTTTGAGTTTTTCTTGCAATTCAGAAACACTTTCAAATCCAACTTCCAGTTGGTAGAAGGTGCCTTCAAAGTTTTGAGGAGGAATAAGCCGACTTTTTTGTGGGAGTCCCAAGTTTTTATTAAAACTTTCAAAACGTAAACGATGTTGTTCAGTTTTAGGGTGTAGTTTTCGGTACATGTGATCACGGAGACGACGACCCAGTTCCTTAGGGTGCAGTTTGTCCTCTTCAAAGTTTTGGATGATTTGCCTGAGTAAAATGGAGGGCCGAATATTTTCTTTTTTTGAAAGGTCTTCTAGAAATTCTAAAACCTGCATGGCATAGTTCGTGCCAATAGAGTTTTGTGCTAGCCAGGCGGCAATAGAAAGTTGTTCTTTAGAAGCAAAACGGGCCAGTCGGACTTGGACGGCGGGCGCGTAAAGCTTGGCAAGTTTGCGTTTTGCATGTTCAGCCATGGTGGCGTCATAACGAATTTAGTTTCTCTTGAAAAGATAGAAATGAGCTAGAGCCTCTAAAAAATGAATAAAAAATCAATATCAATAGATGAACTCTTTATGATTCATGCGCTGCTAGAGGCAAAAAAAGCAGCAAAAATAGCCGAGGTTCCAGTGGGTGCTGTGATTAGCCAAGAAGGAAAAATTATTGCACGGGCACATAATTTAAGAGAAACACTTCAAAGCCCAACGGCGCATGCTGAATTATTGGTTATTGAAAAAGCAGCTAAAAAGTTGGGGGCATGGCGCCTAAAAAACACTCAACTTTACGTGACTTTAGAGCCCTGTATCATGTGTTGGGGAGCTATTATAATGGCAAGGATTCCACATGTGATATATGCAGCAAAAGATCCCAAAGCAGGTGTTTGTGGTTCTGTACTAGGTTTACATGAAGAAAGGCTTTTTAATCATTTTCCAGAAGTAAGAGGAGGAGTACTTGCAAAAGAATCTGCGGAGATGTTAAGCAAATTCTTTAAGGGTTTAAGATTAGAAAAAAGTAAAAAAGTCTAGATTTACAGCCAAGAGTCGATTAGGGCATGGTGAGACGAAATAGCTTAAGGGATATAGAAAAAAATTAGCTTTTTGGAGAGGTGACCGAGTGGTTGAAGGTGCTCGCCTGGAACGCGAGTGTGCGGGTAACCGTACCGTGGGTTCGAATCCCACCCTCTCCGCCATTTCTTTAAACCGCCATCGAATCTTTTTTTTTATGTTTTTCAATTTCTGCTAAGGCTTCTTCCATCGTTTTATGAACAGAAAAAGAATGTAAACCAACAAAGCTAAGAATAAATTTAGAAGCGATATTAAGCATAAAATTGGATCCTGTAAAAACAGCAGCATGTTTAAAGTTAGCCAATTTTTCGTACTCAGCCTTTAAAACAGCCCTGACTTTTGCACTGGGTCGACTATTTTTTGTTAAATCGACAAGAATATAAAAGTTGCTGATATCTTTAGTAATTTCATTAAGCTTTTCAACAAATTTTTTGACACTAAACACAGTGGTAATAGGTATTTCATCCCACATGATGATGTCATCTTTAAATAAATAAACCCTACTTTTAAGTGCGGCAACTTCTTCTGGGCCACTCATAGGGCCGTACGGTCTATCTTCAATTTCAATAGTCATTTTTAAACCAAATAGGATAAAAGTGAATCAATATTAAAGTTTTTAGTTATTAATCTTTAAATTGCCATCAAATCTTTTTTTTTATGTTTTTCTATTTCTTTAAGAGCTTCCTCCAAGGTTTTATGAACAGAGTAAGATTGCAGTCCGACAAAATTTAAGACAAATTTTGCGGCGATATTAAGCATAAAATTGGACCCTGTAAAAACAGCGGCATGTTTAAAATTTTTAAAACTGGAATAAAGATTTTTTAGTTCCGAGCGTACAGATGCCGTAGGCCGCTTAGTTTCTGTAAGATCTATCACCATGTAAAACTTATTTAAGTCATTAACGGATTCTCTGAGTTTTTCTCCGAACTTTTTGACACTAAAGACACTCGCTATGGGCATTTCTTTCCACATGATAATATCATCTTCTAGGAAATAGACTCGATCTTTGATTGCTTTAATTATTTCTGGACGAGTCATCGGTCCATAAGGTTTTTTTTCTATTATAGGGCCCATAAGTTTTATTATGATTGAAAAACATATAAATAACAATAGGTATCTTAGAAGAGGCTTAGGAGGTAAAAATAAATCCCAGGTATATTTTTTGGCTTTTAAACTCTTTTAAATTGATCTAGATGATTAAGTTATGAATCAAACAGAAATTTCATTTGCTTCTTTAAAAATCTCAAAAGAGCTACTGAGACAACTTGAAAAGCAAAATATTCAAAAACCTACTGCTATACAGCAAAAATCGATTCCTATTGTGCTAACAGGGAAAGATTTGATTGGGATCGCCCAAACAGGTACAGGCAAAACCTTAGCTTTTGTATTGCCACTTATAGAAAAAATTACTCAACAAGGTGAAAAAAAAGCTTTGATTTTAAGCCCAACTCGAGAAATTGCACAACAAACTTATGATGTTTTCCATAAACTAACTCGCAGTGTTAAAAGTAATGGAAAAACAATCCATGCTGCTTTAATTATAGGTGGCAAGAGTTTGGTTGCGCAAGTCAGGCAGCTTAATAAAAATCCGCATGTGATCATAGCGACCCCAGGAAGATTAGTTGATCATATGGAACGTAAAAATATTAATTCTCAATTATTTCAATATGTTGTATTAGATGAGGCCGATCATATGCTGGATTTGGGCTTTTTACCCCAAATGCGCATCATACTACGAGCTTTACCTCAAAAAAGACAAACTTTAATGCTAAGTGCGACTTTTCCTCGGGAAATCGAAAACTTAGCTGCGCAATATCTTAATATGCCAAGTAAAGTGCAAGTGGTCCCCCCGGGAACGGCTGCGGAGGGCATTGAGCATGGCATTTACTTATTAGATCCAGAAAATAAACGCAAAGCCATTATGGAGCTGATTCAAGCTGAGGAGTCCACGCTGGTTTTTACCCGAACTAAACTCGATGCCGAATGGCTTTACCGACTTTTACTGAGCAAAGGCTATAGTGTACATGCACTTCATGCTGACCGTAAACAGAGTGAGCGTAATGCGGCACTAGAGAGTTTTAAAAAGGGAGAAACAAAAACTTTAGTCGCAACAGATATTATGGCAAGAGGGATCGATGTCGTGGGGATTGCTCATGTGATTAATTTTGATATTCCTCATCAGGCTGATGACTATATCCACCGAGTGGGTAGAACTGCTCGGGCCAAGGCCAAAGGTCGAGCTTCAACTTTAGCTACTTGGATGGACAAAAGTTATCTTGAGGAAATCGAGAGCAAACTTGGCAAGCCCTTGCCTCGCAAAGAAATTCCAGGTATTCCTGCTTTTTCAGAGGTCAAAGTAGCTGCTCCTAGCTTAGGTAAAGTTGGGAGAAGGGGCAAAAGAGTACGATTAAGATAGGTATTTAGAAAAAAGTCTGCAATTTAATAAAGGAGATTCAAGTTTATGGTTTCTGCAACGCAAATCAGAGTGGGTAATGTAGTAGAGTTTAACAACGAACTTTATCGTGTTCTTAAGGTACAACATGTGACACCGGGAAAAGGTAACGCTGTAGTACAAACTGAACTGCGTAATTTAGATAAAGGGAACAAACTTAATCAACGCTTTCGTTCTACAGAAGATGTTAACAAAGTTGAAATCTTTGAGCGCAAAATGCAATTTTTATACGAAGATGCGGGTATTTACCATTTTATGGACCCTGAAACCTATGACCAGGTCGAAATGACCCAAGAACTTGCCGAAGAAGCCATCCCTTTTTTAGTTCCCGAAACTGTGATATCTGTTTCTCTTTACGAAGGGAAACCCATTGGTATTGCCTTGCCGACTCGAGTGACACTTAAAGTCACACAATGTGACCCTGCATCAAAAGGCCAAGCTGGAGCCACTAAAGAAGCTATTATGGAAAATGGTAATATTGTTAGAGTGCCGCTTTTTATTAAAGAGGGCGATGATATTGTGGTTGATACGGCGACAAATTCTTATTCTGAAAAGGGGTAGATTTTACTTTCTTTTTGCCTGGCTAAAAAGCAAGTAAAAACTCTTTTAGGTGTAAGGTGATAGTTTTTTTCCTCTTTATCCTCCCTCCCCTCAAGGGAGGGAGGATAAAAATTACTTTTCAGATACGGCTTCTTTCTCCTCTTCTTTAACAGCAGGAGCTGGAGTTTCTTCTGATTTTTCTTCCTCCTCTGGGGGAGGTTCTAAGCCTTCTAAAAGATACTCTACTTTTTTTTCTGCAAGTAACTTTTGCAATACTTCCTCTTTGACTTTAGCCTGAATTTGACTTTGAATAAAAGGTGCGACCTGATCATAAGGTTGGCTTTCTTTAACACCGGTGACCATGATGATATGCACTCCCATGGCGGTTTCAATGGGTGCGGATATTTGACCAGGTTCCATTTGAAAAGCCCTTTCCACTACCGGCCCCCAGTCCTGAGTCTTGACTCTTTGGTCAAGAAAACTGACCTTGCCCACTTGGCCATAATTACTTTTGGCAATAGGGTCTTGAGTTTCCTCGGCTGCAATTTCACCAAAGTTTTCTGAAGTAAGTCCAGCTCTTAGGTTCTCTGCTTGTTGGAGAGCAGCGGCTCTTTGTTCCTCGGATGTGCCGCCTGGCATATTTTGGTAATAATAAACAATATCTGAAATTTCGATACTAGAATAATATTTGTCTTTATCTTTTTCGTACTGTTCTTTGGCACGCTGATCTAAAATTTCATAAAGATATTGTCCTCCAATAAGAGAACGGCGGTTTAACCACAATTGATTTTGCAATTTTTCAGATTTTTCTAGTAAGTTTTCTTCCAATGCTTTTTGGTAAAAAAGTTCTTGTTCAATAATTTGTTTGAGTATTTTTCTTCTGCCATCAGGTGTTGCAAAAACTCCGTCAAAATTTGGTATGAAGTCTCTTAAGATTTTAAACTGACCTTCATAAATGACTTTGTCGCCAATTTTCATGAACTCCTGGCCATCTTGAACTTTTTTTGAAACTTCAGAGGGAAAATAGTTGGTATTATAATGTTTGAGATTTGAGCTTGAATCTTTTGTCTTAGTTACTTGTTCGGTGGATTCATCTCCACATGACAGAGATGCTATTATAAGACTACCGAGAGCAAAATATTTTAAACGCACAGTAACCCCCTCTTAAAATTGAGTTTTAACAAAATTATAAACTATAAAGAAAAATTCTCAGAAGATTTAAATTTTATTTAATCTTCGTTTTTTAGAAGAGAAGTAATGAGATAATTTTAAAAAAATTCTTGGTACTTATTATGTGATCCCTTACCATTATAGGTGGGGTTGTCTTATGAAACGAGGGATTTATACTTTAGGCCTTATATTTATATTGTTGATGTTGACTCGCTGTGCTCGTTACAACGAGATTAAAGCAAACATTAATAACTTTGAAGCGCGTTATGAGGAGTTAACTGACCCGCCTAAACAGCAAGTTGCGGAAACTCAAAAAAAGAAAAAACCCAAAAAACTTTATAATAGGCGCCATGCCCCACCCGTTTATGATGAAGAGATAAAAAGTGAATCCGAACAAGGTGAGGAGGAAATTATTGTAGCACCCGAGCCTATTGAGCCCGTTGGGGAACCAATAGAAAAACAACAGTCGAAAATAAAAAAATCTAAGGCTTCTTCCCTTTGGATGTCTCGAGTTTTACAAGGTGGGCTCGCTTATACCGAGGTAGCACAAAAAGCGGTAGATATTAGACTTTTAAAATTAGCTGAGGAATACTCTAAACAGTCCATTGCTCTGATGTGGAATGCAGAATCTTTATTAGATGTTAGTGGAGCTGATGCAGTGACAAGTATACAAACTTGGTTGGATGAATTTATTATACCAGAGCTGACTCAAAAAAAACCTCAATACTACCGTGGCCAGGATGCTTTTGAATCGATCCAAAAAACAATTAGTCAGATGGAAAGTTATCAGGATCGCATGTGTGCATTTTCTGAAGGGGCCAATTTTTTTTCCTCCAAGGCGCATTTAGAATACGCCATCGCATTACTAAAAGAAAAGCTCTACGATGAATCAATTGTGCAATCTCGAAAAGCTTTTAGCTTTTTAGGCAGTAAAAAAGGTGAGGAGCTTGATTGTAAAGATGTTGACCGAGATAGAATTTTAGTTCCCTTTGATTTATGCCCTTATTCTCCAGAAGACCGAGATGGTGATGAAGATGAAGACGGTTGCCCAGAGTTTGATGTGGAGTTTGATTAAATAGAACTTTTAAAATTCTAACGGCTTGTTTACAATACTCAGTAGAACTATAATTTTTGATTAGAATTCCCTCCCCTCAAGGAGGGAGGATAAAAAAGAGGGGTGGCTAAATAAATGTTTAGTCGGTACATCAAGTACTTCGTTTTCTTTTTTACTTTTGGGTGGTGTTCTTTATTTTATCCAATCCAAGATGGAGCTTCACAGGTCGTACAAATGGAAGGCGAAGTCATGCCGATGGCCATTTTGGAGATTGATTTACCGAATGCCCGGTTGAGTAGTGAGGGGCAGACTTCGGGAGTTTTAGATTTTGGTCAAGTTAGTGCGATGGGTTTAAGTGTCAACCCAGTTGGTAGAGTTGTTTATTCTCCGCAATATGGAGAAGCTTACTATCAAGCAGATATCACCGTGCGCGCCATGGCCTCGGGTTTTTCTGAACCTATTAGTTTGGTAGTCTCTCAGGCGGATCAAGGGCCATTATCCGGTTTGATCTATGATTCGGATCAAAGCTTTGATATTAGTCAAACCCGGACCTTAACTCCGATTCCTCATTTTCCAATTAAGCGAGTTATTGTGAGTAATGTGAGTGCTGGGATGACAGAGTATTATCGTCAAATTATCTTGAGGGTTCCACGAGATCTAAGTTCAGGTTTAAAATCAGGAATTTTAGAATATAATTTAGAGGTTTGTCAGTGAGGAGTCCAAAAATAAAAACAATCATAAAATATGTTTATATTTTTGTTATGAGTCTCACCTGGATTGTGACTACAAACTTGGGATTAGCTCAACAGGGCCAAACGGGCTTGACGATTGAAGTGCAGGTGGTTCCTCAAGCCATTTTGCAAATCAGTAGTGTGGGGCAGCAATCAAATCTTCAAGGTGGAATTAATCTTGATTTTGGAGAAATGGATGCCTTTGGACAACATCGTAGTCCAGGGATTTTAGTTCAACGAGTTAAAGACGGAGCGATCTACTATCACCCCATTATTGTCCATGCGGGTACCTCGGGAGGGACCAACTATAGAGGGAATCTAAAAGTAGCACTTAATCCAGGTTCTAATAACTCTCATTTGGAGTTTATCGAGCTTGCTGGCCGTTACGAAGTGCCAACTTCTGTCCCAAACTCAATCAATTTAGGTGAAGTTAGGACGATAGCAAGCAATATTTCTAAAGCAGAAGGCCACGAAAGATTAGTAGGTATTTTTATTCACCACAATACTCCGGGCGGTAATATTACAGCGCAAATGGAGTATAGTCTTGAGGTGGGGCCGTGAAAGAAAAATTATTATTTTTTATTCTGTTTTGTACAATGCTGATAAACCCACTTTATTCTCAGAGTATGCCTGAAGCGGTATTAAGTATTCGAGGGATTGGTACAAGTTTTATTCAAAGCTCTCAAGGAGAAGGGCGAATAGTTCTGAATCAAGTGGATGCCTTGGGTATTTCTCCTAACCCTTTAGGAGATGTCTATTACGATGAGGAAAAGGGCGGTACCTTTTATTCGATCGGTGTTGAGATTGTGACAGAAGTGAATGGAGCTTCGACTGTTTCTGGGCGTTTACAAGTGATGCGTTCTCCAGGTCTTTCGGGTAATCAACTTCCTGTCGATGCTCTCTACGATAGTGATTATAACGTAAAATTTGGACCAGGCGCAGATATTCATCCATTAAGAGAATTACAACCTTTTGTGATAAGGTCGGATTTAAGTTCAGTACAAACAGAAACACAACGAAAAATAGGGGTCTTTATCTCTAAGGATCTAGCTCCAGGACGCTACGAAGCGACAGTGATTTATAGTCTTTCCATTTTTTGAGTTTTAAGAAAGTTTTTAAATTATTTTGATTAAGAAAAAATGATTGTTGAGGAGGAAACGGTGAAAATAAAGAGCGTACTTTTGTTTATATTTTTATTTTTTGTCTCTAACCCCGTCATTGCGCAAGGAAATCGTCTGGGGATTTCACCTGTGCAACTTTTTCTTTCGGGTGAGCCTGGTAGTACAGCGAGTCAAGATGTCTGGGTTTTCAATAAAGGTGAGGGCGCTTTTTTATTTGAGTGTGAATTTAGTGATTATTGGTTTGAGGACAATAAAATCAAGGCGGCTCCTTTGGGTACCTATGAGGAGAGACAAGCAGGGCCTTGGATCCAATGCAACCCAAATCGCTTTCTGATACCAGGAAATCGACGCCAAAGAATAAAAGTGACGGCTGCAATCCCTAAAGAAGTCGATGGAGACCAGTTTGCGGCTTTTAACGCAAAGATGTTGCCACCTGAAAATATTGAAGGTGAGTCAAATGCAAAGTTAGGCTTATCAGGTAGAATCATCTCTCGTATAGTCGTGACCGCTTTGGGGACACAAAAACCGCAAGCTGAGGTGTTTGATGCTCAAGTTTCTACAAAAAAGCGTTTTCAAGTCTTTACTGCAAAGTTGAAGAACCTAGGAAATGTTCACTTAATGGGTGAGGGTAGTTTAATTTTAGAAAGAGAAAATACGACTATTAGTAGTAAAAGTAACGTAATTTTGCCCTTTACTTTTCCTGGAATGACTCAAGAGATCGAGGCAACTCTGATTGAGAAAATCCCTCCGGGTAATTATAAAGCTGTTCTGACTATTGCTCCTACCCAAAAAATTGGAGGGACTTCACTTGTGAGTGATTTCCCTGTTGTTGTACGATAAGCTTAAAAGTATTTTTTAGAAAATTCTTCTGTATTTTTTACATAATTATTTTCTCGCTATCTATTCATGCCAGTGGCATAGTTTTGCAAAATTATAATTTTTTTATGAAGTTTTCATCATTGGGCAATGTATTAAAATATTATTTTTTTTACTTAGGGTGGATATGGGTATTAGGGGCCGCTATACTGCCAAATGTGGCGTACGGCCAAATTCCTGAAACACAATTAGCGATTCCTCGATATGAACTTGCTTTAAAGGATATCATTGATGTTCAAACCCAAAGTTTAAGAAATTTTGTGGTGACTATTCCTAATATTATTAGGGTAGACCGCCTTCCTGGAGATATTTTACGGATTGAAGGTATTGGCCAAGGTCGTACCTTTATTCATGTGTGGGATGCGAATGGTCGTAATACATACGAGGTTGAAGTCTTAGGTTTTGGCCGTGCTTCTATTCAACGTCTGAAAAGAAAAGGCTTTTCTCCAAATGGTGCTCAACTTTCTTATCGAATGCGCGTACTTGGAGAAAGGTCATATAATATTGGTTGGCGAGATCCAGTCTACGAGCATGAATTTGAAGCAAAAGTTCCTATTAAAGAAAATAGTGAATGGTATACCATCGGCCGTGCCTCGACTAATACCCGTGTCTTAGATGGGCCCACGGGGGTTCCTTTTTCTCAGGCGAGTGAGCCGACCTACGTGCTTTCCTATTATCGAACTCCCCGTTTTACCTTTGCACTAGGGGATGCCAGTTTTACAGCTAATGAGCTTTCCATACGCGGCTTTCCCTTTCGAGGGGCTTTATTTGAATATCATAATAGCCGGGACCGTGCTCAGGTTTTTGCGGGTTGGTCACGGCCGCTTTTTGGTTTTGGAGAATATGCTGAGATTCAAAAACCACGGGTCTATGGGTTTAGTGGAACTAAAGAGGTTTTAGGTAACGTTTTTTTTCATAATAGCTTTGTTTTTTTAGATCAAGATGGGGCAACAGATATTGATGGAACACCTTTTGAAGATGATTACGTTTACAGTATTGGTATGTCTGCTCTTCCTCTAAGAAAAAACATTTATCTAGAGGGCGAGTACGGTCGTTCTAAATTTGACAATGCTTTAAGGTTCTTAGTTGAGTGGCGCCCTTATTGGGGTAATATTTTAGCTTACTATCGTAGGGTAGGTACAAACTATGTTGATTTATCCAGGGGATATTTGATCAATGACTACCAAGAAGCTAACTTTAGTGCCAACTTTCAGCCTACGCGCCGTTTAAACTTTAATATCAATTATGCATTTAATGAAGTTGGCTTAAACAATGCTTCAGTTTTAGCATCAAGCAATCACTCAGTGTACTTGACGGGCCGCTTTGATGAAAAGGATGATACTAACTATACCGCTTCCTTCACATTAACCCGAAGTCAGAATAACTCTTCAACTTATGATATCGAGAGGGGAACTTTTATTTATAATCGATATTTTAATGAACGCCGTAGTCGTTTATATGCGGAATTGATCGGAGAGCATACCCGTCGAGTGAATTTTTCTGATAATGCAATTAGGGATAATTTAGGGGGGGGCTTGGATGTTCGTTACCGTCGTTTCTTAAAGAAAGATTTAGAACTTATTGGAAATATAGATTTTTTTATGTCTAGAATAAGTCAAAAATCCAGCCAATTGGACCAATCTTCACTTTTTACAACAGTCACTTGGGGTCCAGAACTAAATTATACAAGAGAGAACCTTTATGCAGCAGTCGGATTTAATCATAATTTATCTATTAATGAAGAAATTAACTCTCATTCTATCCAGCCTTTTTTAACAACGATTTATAAGCCTAATTCCGCTTTGTCTTTAGAGGCTTCTGTTAATTCGACCTACGACTTTCTCATCCATGACTATAACTTAAACTTGCTGGGGCAGGTGATATATCGTTTTGGTCCGGGGGTTGCGGATACGCCCTTTTCAAGTCAAGTCCGAGAGGATGTACAAGTGACCGGTAAGATTTTTTTCGATCATAATGTGAATGGTATTCAGGATGAAGGAGAAAATCTGGTTACAGGTTTAAAAGTGAAGCTCAACAATAAAGAAGTCAATGCTTCTAGCGGTACATTTCATTTTAAGGCAATACCAGGAGAAGA